>CAKNAD010000129.1 GCA_929200515.1 Candidatus Gorgonimonas leptogorgiae
CTTTAGGATCAATCTCTTTAGGATTATTCTCTTTAGGAATAGATACTTTTCTTTCTAGCAGGGTTGTTTTTGGGAGTGATAAATCATTTGTAGGGATAAGAAAATTTTCAGCCGATATGCTACTGCAATCTGAGTTGCTGTCATTATCAAAAAAAGAGTTAAAAACAGCTGGTTCAAAATTAATATTCATTATTATACTTATAATTAAAGGAACATGGTTTTTACAATTTTTAAATTTATGCAAATTAAACTATATTATTAAATAAGAAATATTAATAGAAGTCAATATATAGAATTTATCTTCTATTTTTTTTTCAGTTAAAAAATAACTTATTAATCTTAATTATTCAAGTATTATATGGTAGATTTATTGTTATGAACCTTCAATTTAATACACCTTATTTTTGCAAGTGTATCCAAAAAAAAATGAGAGGAAACAGTGTCTATACAAAAAATAAATCTTTTCAGTAAACAATTTATATTAAAATTGTATAACTTTTTATTTCAAAAAAAATTTGCTACTTGGCTATTAACTACTGCTTCATCAGTGTTTTTGTTGTTATGCCTTTTAGGTTGGTACTGGAGCCAAGAACCTAAACTGTTTCCAATAGAAACACAATATAAAAAATATACCACTGAAAGCACTGCTACAACTGTTATTGGAATAACAACGTCTGCTACATTAATACATTTAGCTGAAACACTATTAAACAAACCTGGAGGATTTATCGCTAATGATATTATGCCTCCTGGAGTAGTGTTAGATAATATTAGCTCATGGGAAATAGGCGTGTTAATTCAGATTAGAGATATGACTAGAGTAATGAGAAAAGATTTTTGCCGCTCTCAAAGTCAATCTAAAGAAGATCCAGATTTAGCAAAAGCTGAACCACAATTTAATTTTGATGCTCGTAGTTGGATGCTTCCAGCTAGTGAGTCTGAGTATCAAATAGGAATTAATAAGCTTGTAGCATATACTAAAAGATTGGCAAAAAAAGATGCAAATACTCATTTTTATAATCGAGCCGATAATCTCGCACGTTGGCTGTCAGATGTAGCAACAAGATTAGGTAGTCTATCTCAAAGATTAAGCATGTGCACTATAAAGCCTAGCTTAGAACAAAATGGAGCTAGTATAATTATAAATGAGGATCCTAAAAATCAACAAACAACCCCTTGGTTAAAGCTTGATGATATTGTCTATGAAGCTAGAGGTACAGCTTGGGCGTTAATACATTTACTGCAAGCTATTAGAATTGATTTTTTTGATGTATTAACTAAAAAGCATGCGTTAGCTAGCATTGATCAAATAATAGTTGAACTACTCATGACGCAACAACGCATATTTTCACCAATAATACTAAATTCATCTGGTTTTGGTATATTTACCAATCACTCATTAATGATTTCTAGTTATCTTTCACGAGCCAATATAGGTATAGTAGATTTAAAAAAATTACTAGAACAAGGGTAAACTCAGTAGAAAACACAAGGATCTATGATGAAAAATATAATGCTAAATCTTTGTCAATTGCAAAAAAATAGATTTTTTTGGATACTATTAGCATCGTCTGCTTTATTATTAATACTACTTTCGTTATATTTTCAATTAGCGTTAGCGGAGCTTCCTTGTAAATATTGTGTTTATCAAAGATTAGCTATTTTATTAATAACTTGTGGATTTAGCCTGTTTGTAGTAAACCCACACTCTAGTGTTGTCCGTAAAATAGGCTTTTCGATTATAATTATAGCAATTGCATACGGTTTTTATGCTGTTTTAACACAAATATATTGGCAACTTAATATTGGAGATCCACTGTTTGCTACCTGTAGCCTTAAAGCTGAATTTCCTTTTAATTTATCATTAGATCAATGGTTACCTACTTTATTTAAGCCTCAAGTAGAATGCCAAGAAAGTAATTTTTTAATATTTAATATTCCGGTAACCTATTGGATGTTAATAATATTTTCTGGATATCTAGCTATTATTTTTCTATGTGCTTTGTCATATAAGCACCACAATAAATTAAACTAAAAAAGCTTTCTAACTAATTGAAAGCTAGTCAATTCTGCACTATTATGAATAGTTGCAATCTCTATACTGGTTGTAGTTCAAAACGCATGTTTTGTGCTTCATAATAGATTACGTATAATAGCCTTTTAGCCTATCTAAATATATCATCTTGAACTTTATTGTATAGATCATTCATTTTAAGGCTTTTGTAGTAACTTATAGACAAAATAAAGCGACTAGCAATTCTATCTAACTATTTATTATCTTATATTAAAAAAATTTGTTATGTTATAAAGAAACTATTAATAACAACAAAATAACAGGATAATAAAAAAATGTTAAAAAAGTTTATTCCCTTATGTATGATTATTAGCCTATGGTGTTTTAAGTTTTTTGCGTATGCAAATGATGATACCTATATTAATGTGCTAGATACCGACGATAGCTTTGAATTAAATCTAAAATCTATCTTCAATATTATAGCAATAAAAGATTCATCATCTATAAAAATAGAAAAGTTATCTAGTAGTATTACGGAAGTATTATATGCTATAAGTCGTAAAGTTAATGATAGCACAGATGCTAACGGTATAGATAATATAGAATCATATGTATTACGCGTTTTCAAACAAAAAACTATTTATCATGGTGATATAAAAATTCAGATTAGAGAGCCAAAATCATATAGCAGTCTGTATACTGATTATTATCTAGCGGAAGTAACTAATACTATTACACATTTATATAGTAAAGGCTTGTTGCCTTTTATAAATATAGCTAATGTGGATCCAACAGAATATATATCAATGAACGAATTTGCTTTAGAATGGTTTGAGCAACTATTCACGATGAGCAATGTTATATCTAGGCAATTAGAATTACAGTCTTCTCTTGAGCATGATAATATATTAGGTACTTTTACAGTACAAGGTAATATCTTTATTAATAAACCAGATAACAGCCTATTAAATTATATTTTTAACGATATAGATAAAGAGAATATTAACGAAATATTAAAAATTATGCATTCAATAGCGAGTGCTGTTGAATATTTACATTCAAAAGGCATAGCACACGGTGATATAATACCAAACAATTTATTTGTTAAAGATAATAATGTAGTACTATCTGGATTTGAGCGTTTTAATCAATCAAATTCACCCAATATTAAATTAAAAGAGTTTAACTTTGCTAATAGTTTTTGTTATGCTCCAGAAATTAGAAAGCCCGCAAATAATAAGCTTACTACAATTCCGACATCTTATAGCGATGTTTATTCTTTAGGAATAACATTTTCAGTAATATTGCATCTTATTTGCCCAGAGGATTTTCATATGGCTATAAGAAGAATGACAAAAAACAATGCGATGATTTTAAATCATTTTCATGAATTTGCTCAACAACAGAAGCTAAATAAATTTCAATTGCCTGAAATGTCTTCATATAATCCTTTATTTATTTATATAAAAAAAATAATTGCATTTTTAAATTATATAGATACCACACAAATCAGCACAACTAACAATCAATTTCTTAAATATTTATTCGGTAGATGTAAATATCCTACTGATATTATGCAGAAACTACTTGATATTATAGACCAATGTCATGAAAAAAATATAACAGATAGAGCTGAGGTAACTGATATTAAAGATCAGTTATTTAATCTTATAGGTGATTAAAGGGCTTTTAATTTTATTTTAGTTGTGTCATCATTAAAAAAATATACTACAATTAAACAGTTGTTTTTATCTTGCTAATACCTAATCTTTAAGTAAAATATATATATACATCTTTCTTTTATTTAAAGATGTATATACGATTATATAAACTTATAGAGATCATATTGATATGCTTAAAAAATTTAGAGGCTTTTTTTCTAATGATTTATCAATAGATTTAGGTACTGCAAATACTTTATTATACGTTCGTGGTAAAGGGATAGTACTTAATGAGCCATCTGTTGTGGCAATACGTAATGTTGGCGGTCATAAATCTGTAGTTGCTGTAGGAACTGAAGCAAAACGTATGCTAGGAAGAACTCCAGGCAATATAACGGCAATTAGGCCAATGAAAGACGGTGTTATAGCAGATTTTGATGTATGTGAAAAAATGTTGCAGTATTTTATTAGTCAAATCCACAAACATAGTTTTATAAAACCTAGCCCTAGAGTTTTAGTATGTGTACCTTGTAAATCAACTAAGGTAGAAAAAAGGGCTATTAGAGAATCGGTTCTAGGAGCTGGTGCTAGAGAGGTATATTTAATTGAAGAACCTATGGCTGCTGCAATAGGAGCAGGGCTACCTGTAGAAGAAGCAAGCGGTTCTATGGTTGTAGATATCGGCGGTGGAACATCTGAAATTGCTCTTATTTCGTTAAGTGGGGTTGTATATTCTGAATCTGTTAGAGTTGGAGGTGATCGATTCGATGATGCGATAATAACTTATGTACGGCGTAATTATGGTAGTTTAATAGGTGATGCAACAGCTGAAAGAATAAAAAAAGAAATAGCAATAGCTTATCCATCGGATGAAAATGCAGAAATTGATATAAGAGGCCGAAATCTTGCCGAGGGAATACCTAGAGGTTTTACATTACAAAGCCATGAAATTTTAGATGCACTACAAGATTCATTAGCAACTATAGTGGAAGCAGTAAAAAATGCTCTTGAACAATCACCTCCTGAGCTCGCTTCAGATATAGCAGTAAGAGGATTAGTGCTTACAGGTGGGGGGGCTTTAGTAAAAGGCCTTGATCGTTTAATAAGTGAAGAAACAGGATTATCAGTTGTAATCGCAGAAGATCCGTTAACTTGTGTTGCTCGTGGTGGTGGTAGAGCACTGGAGTTGATGGATAAGCATCGTATGGATTTACTGTCAAGCGACTAAAATATTACTAAGTATTAATTAATTTATTATTTTTAAATTATGTAAAAATCTTTTATATTTTAAAAGGAGATAAAATATTAAATTAATATTTAAACGTAGTCATTCGTCTACAACAATATTTATCAGTTGTATTATATTTTCTCTATTTTTATTGATAGTAGATTACAAAAGTAACATCTTGCAAGATATAAGATTTTATGTTTCTAATATATTATACCCTATACATTGGGTTGCTAATTTACCAATGAAATCATGGGGTAAAATAAAGAATAAAATAATTTCAAATAGTAAGGTTGTACAAGAAAATAAAGAATTGAAAAATCATATATTAGATCTTAAAGTGCAACTACAAAAACAAGAATATATATCTTTTCAAAATACTTTGTTACAAGAGTTACTTAATTCATCAACTAAGGTTAGAGAAACTTTTTTACTAGCGCACATAATAGGGCTAGATCCTAAGCATACTAGCCATAAAGTTGTTATAAATCAAGGAAAAAAAGATAACATAGTTTTAGGTCAAGCTGTTATAGATTCTACAGGAGTTTTTGGACAAATTGTAGAAGTTAATGAATATCATAGTAGAGTTATACTAATATCAGATAAATCTACTAGAATTTCTATAGAAAATAATAGAACTAAGTTTAGGGCTATAGCTTCGGGCATTGGTGATTATACATTTATTAATATACTACAAGTTCCGAAAACAGCAGATTTCCAAGTTGGAGATTTAATTGTAAGTTCTGGAATAGATGGAGTTTATCCCGCGGGATACCCTATAGGAAAAGTGGAAGAAATCACTCAATATGATAATCAACCTTTTTTAATTATTAATGTAAGATTATCTGCAAAATTAGAATTACAGCAACCTGTTTTAGTTGTTTTTTATGAAGACAATAGCTAGTTATTGTAACTTTTCTGGGTATTAAAAGGAATAGGTTTTGTAAACTATCTTAACGCTTAGGTCAAGGTAGTTCACTTTTAATATTATGCACTTCTAACTACAATCTAAGTAATAAAAGTCATGAGTTTATAAAAAAATGTTAGTGACTCTAAGTCGTATATTTTTTAAATTATATCACTATGGCTATCATAAAAGTTTCTTGTTGTTTTTGTAAAAACACTAATTCAGTTATAAAATATTCTATGAAATCTAGCACTTTCATATACTAAAAGATTATGTGAATATTATATCATGTTTGTCTAAGCATTATTAGCAGGGTAAATGCATTTAATTACCAGTGTTTATAAGTGATGAACAGATTCTACCTGTTACCAAATATATTGTGTAAAGTGACAAATAATTACTGAAAAACACATATTTAACTTTGTTATTAATTTATACAGATTAAACAGAAATAAACTCTATTTATTTATAAAATTAAGAAACTGCATGTTTTACAGTTAATTATTAGCTTAAAATACAACAATTTAGATGCCTTTATCCTAGCATTATTAGTTATAAATTTGCTATAAAGTTTATCTCTGATACAATCAAACTAATAATATTAGTTAATAAACTTTATTTTGTGCCATTAAGAATTTTCTATATTAATAAAAAAATTAAGCCATTAAATTTCCTAAATTAACATGACATAAAATCAGTTATTTTGAAATTAAACAAATCGTTTGAATAGTAATATTATTACAAATATTTATTATACTTTGTCAGATGATACAAGTTAAATAAAATTAAATAATTATAATTTTTAACTGTTATACTTTAGTTGTTTAGTGGGATAGGTTGTTTTTATTTTGATACTTAAATAATAACAAGAGCCATGTGATTATCATAAAAGACAATATTTAATTTTAGCCATTTTGAGGAGCAGTAGGATGATGCAACGATTATCAGTTTGTGTTTTTCTTATGTTTGCATCACTTTGGACATGCAATGGTGTTTCTGCATTTAACATGAAAAAAGGCGTGTCAGATGTTAGTAACAGTGTTTACGATTTACATATGACGATGTTTTTTATATGTATTTGTATAGGGATTGTTGTATATGGATTTATGTTTTATGCAATGATAAAACATAGAAAATCTAAAGGTGCTAAAGCGAGTAATTTCCATGAAAATGCATTTATCGAAATAGTATGGACTACTATACCATTTTTAATATTGATAGCTATATCTATACCAGCAACACATACATTAATAAAAATATATAATCAAGATGACTCTGATATTGATATTAAAATTACAGCTTACCAATGGAAGTGGCAATATGAATATTTAGGAGAAGGGGTTTCTTTTTTTAGTAATTTGCAAACTCCCAAAGAAGAAATTCTTGGAATTCGTAAAAAAAATCCTAATTACCTTTTAGAAGTGGATAATCCATTAATAATACCCGTAGGCAAAAAAGTAAGATTCTTAGTAACATCTTCTGATGTAATACATTCTTGGTTTATGCCGGACTTTGCTATAAAAAGAGATGCTATTCCAGGGTTTATTAATGAAACATGGACAAAAGTTAAATATATCGGCACTTATCGTGGCCAATGTGCTGAGCTATGCGGCAAAGATCATGCTTATATGCCAATTGTAGTAGAAGCAAAATCACAACAAGAATTCGATAGCTGGATAAAAAACAAAAAAATTGAGGCTAAAAAAGAACGCGAATTGGCCAGTAAAAAATGGAGTAAACGAGAATTAATGGCTAGAGGAGAAGCCACATATAAAAAAATATGTGCTGCTTGTCATCAGCCTAATGGCAAAGGTTCACCGCCTGTTTTTCCAGCTCTTGATGGCTCACCTATAGTAAAAAATAAAGATAAAATAGCACATCATATAGATATTGTAACTCATGGTATAAAAGGCACTGCCATGCAAGCGTTCATTAATCAATTGAGCCTAGTTGATATAGCTGCTGTAATTACCTATGAGCGTAATGCTTGGAGTAATAAAACAGGAGATGTCATCTATCCGCAGGATGTAAATAATTATATTAAAACTGGGAAATACCAGCCACAAAATAAATGATACATTTGTTATAACTCCGTTTCATTATACAGGAGATACCAATGGAAGCTAATACACATCTGCAATCTGAACCGCATGGGCCTCCATCAGGAATTATGCGTTGGATACTAACAACAAATCATAAAGATATAGGTACTATGTATCTAATATTTAGTTTGATAATGTTTTTTGTTGGCGGTGTAATGTCAATGATTATTAGAGCAGAGCTGTTTCAACCAGGACTGCAAATAGTAAAGCCAGAGTTTTTTAATCAAATGACTACATTGCACGGACTAATTATGGTTTTTGGAGCTATAATGCCCGCTGGTGTAGGATTAGCTAACTGGATGCTACCAAT
>CAKNAD010000130.1 GCA_929200515.1 Candidatus Gorgonimonas leptogorgiae
AAAACTTATAATCACTTGCTGAAAACCCGCATTTCCAACTTCCACGTGTATATATCAAAATACCGAGTGATTATATTGCAAAAGAAGATAGTTTTCAAGTAATTATTGAGAATTATAAATTACAATTAAAATATAAGCTAGAAGTTAGTAAGGCTATCATCGAAATAACAATAATTCCAATTATAAATATCTACATTGTTATGAAATTAAATTAATCTCTTAAAATCTACGATAACAAACTAATTATAGTTTATTATTAGGAAAATTTTTTATGTTTAAAGGAATTGGTAATTTCTTATCAAACGCAGCAAGCTATTTAGATAAAAACAAAAATTTAGCTTCCACTGAAGAAACTAAACAAACTGAAGCAAAAGATAATACCGCTAATGTAGCAAAAGCTGAAGCAAGTTCTGATGTTAAGCCCCTAAATTCTCCTATAAGTCATAGAAAGACATCTAAAGCTGAAGATGAAGTCAGAATGAGTAGCACTAAAGAAGAAAAAGATATCGAAAATTTATTAACAGATGCTATCGAAGATGAAATGCCAGAGCTAGATTCTGATTCTGACTCTGATCTTAATTTTGAAGAAGAAGCAGAATATGTAACAAAAGATGATGCTAAACCACGAGCTTTTGAGACAGAATCAGCATACTACTCTAAAGCCTTAGATTTAGTATCTAAAGCTCTAGATACTAGCATATTTTCTAATGTAATTACATCAGGCTATAAAGCGGTAGCAGGTAGTAGTAATGTGGATAATATTAACGAACTAATAGATGGATTTAATAATAAAGAAACTTTAAATGAAGAGTTGTTAAATAATCTTAGTAAAATGAATCAAGAAGAGTTTTCTAAATTGCTTACTAGTCAAATAATAGCTAAAAATTCTGATGTAGCTTATTATAATACTTTTGTTAATCATTTATGCAAGCTTCAGGATTATATTAAATCACATTCTGTTCAACATCAAGCTAATCCAGGCATTAATAAGTTAATAGTTAAAATAGATAACATAATAAAAACAATGATAACCGATGCTTTTAAACAAGTAAAACAAAACGATATTATCAATACTGAAGAATTAAAAGATAAATTGATTATGCGTGATATTAATCAATATACCTACGAAAAGGTAAAAAAACAATTTATTGCAGATCTTAGTAGGTTTAATACTAATTTTAAATTAGTATATAAAAAACAAGATTTATGGAATAGCAGAGAATTAAAACAAGATTTTCACGAAAATAATGACAATCCAGCTTCACAAAAAGATATTACCGCAATAAAAGAAGAGTTTTTTAATAATTGTCATACTCAGATTACGGACTATATTAACAAGTATTCCCCCCCCAATAATAAACAAATAATAAATGCTATTATGATAGAGCTAACCCAATCAGGAATGGCTTTATCTTATAGTATTACAAACGTTTTAAAAGATAGCGTTTTTAATAAACTGTTACCTGAAGATAGTAAATATATTCCACTTATTACAAATGATTATATACGAAGTGATGCTGTTATTGATTTATCAGAACATGAGGTAAATATAACAACTTCTTTTACTTTTACTAAGGGGGTATCTTTAAAAAACGATAATAGCGAAGAGTTTGTTAGTAGTGGACCTATAACAATTAGCTATACATTAAGCATTACCCCTAACAATACTGAAGAGGCTAAATATAAAGATATTAAAATTAACTTTAATAACAATCAAAATTAATAATGCCATTATTTTAATAAAACTATCAGCAAAATAACAGATTAAAATAGATTAAGCTGTATATAATTATCAATGGAATGAATTATGCAGAATAAGGTTAACAAAAAAAAGAATCGACATGGTTTAGCTTTTATCTTATTTTGGTGGTTTATTTCATTGCCTATAGGACCATTATTAATTTTAGGATTTATAGAGTATTCTGGAGATAAAGCAAAGATAATTAATAATAAGTATGAACAAATTAAAGCCATAAATTTTTTATTAACTAAGCGAGTAAATAATTTTTTTGAAACAGCATTAACTAATATGTATATGAATGCAGAAATATCAGAAAATTTATTAGAATCGTTTAATAATACTATTATTAATAACAATTATACTCTAGATGAATTCATAAAATCTACAGATTATCAACAAATAAAAACAGGCAAAACAGAACCTCTGGTAAAATTACTACGATTTTATAATTACAAAGATATTCTATTACTAGACAAAAATAGTAATATCTTATTTTCAATAAATTCACCGCAAAATTCAGGTAAAAATTTACTATCTAACAATTCAGAAAAATTAAATAATATACTTGATAACTCTGTCTATAGTCATACTCCTAAATATGCAGATTTAATAGATTTTTTTGGTAAAACAACTAACTTATATATATTACCGCTGTTTAAAAAAGATAGCTCTATACTAGGATTTATCGCTATTCAGCTAGATGCAAGTAATATTAATGATGTTTTTTTTGAAGATCTAACAATAGACGAAAATGAATATTCTTATCTAGTTAATAATGAAGGCAATATTGCTTACAGTAGCAATAATAAATATTATGCATACAATAATGATATACTAAAAAACCCATCTTTTATAAATTGGCAAAATAATCTAACTACTGAAACTAATGATTTAGATGAAGGATTAGATATTTTACAAGGAATGATATCTGATAATTCTATTGAAAAATCTACAGATGAAAATTATAGTGGCTTTTTAGCTGATAAGTCAGAAAAATATAATGTTTATAATAGTCATTTTAATCAAATGGTTATCGGAAGTTATTTAAATATAAATATCTCTGGTACTAACCAAGTATTGATATCTGAATTTTTATTATCTGAAGCACTAAATACTGCCGTACAATTTAGAAATAGGCTAATTATAATAATAGGTATTAGTTTTATTTTGGTATTAATTTTAGCGCTATTTATAAGTAGAAGACTAGTAAAGCCAATTAAAATTATAACTACTTGGGTTAATAAAGTAGCATCTGGAGATTATGTCGCTGGAGAAGTATTAGAAGGCAGTAGTGAAATAACTAAGTTAAGCCATAGTTTTAATGACATGAGTTCTAAGTTACGAAATATTAGCAAATTTAATGAAGAAAGGACTTGGTTACAAGACGGCATGTCAGGATTAAACAACAGTTTACGTGGCGAATTAAAAATAGAAGATCTAGCTAAAAATGTTGTTGGCTATATTGCCCGTTACTTAGATATGCAATTTGGTGCTATTTATGTATTAGAAGCGGATAACCTACTACAATTAGTTGGTAGTTTTGCTTGGAATCAGCGTAAACAAGATAAAAACAGCTTTAATTTAGGAGAAGGCTTAATTGGACAAGTAGCTTTAGAGAAAAAAACTATAGAACTAACTAAAATTCCTGAAGATTTTATAGATATTAGATCGGGAATGGGAATTAGCAAGCCATCTAAAGTTATCATTATACCATTATTGCATGAAGAAGAATTAAAGGGAGTAGTTGAGTTTGCTACATTAAATAATATTAGCGAATTAGAGTATAAATTTATCGATAGAGCTATTCCTAGCATTGCTATTGCTATAAATTCAGCTCAGTATAGAACTCGAGTTAATAATTTATTAGAAACTACTACAAAGCAATCGGCAAGATTAAAACAACAACAGCACGACTTACAAAAAGCTAATGAAGAATTAGAAACTAGAGCACATATTTTAGAAGAGTCTGAAAATAAGTTAAAACTACAGAGTCAAGCATTACAAAAATCAAATATAAAGCTTGAAGAAAAAAGTAAAGAGTTAATGTCACAAAAACAAGAAATAGAACAAAAAAATGCTGACATAGAACAATCAAATAAAAAAATATTAGAAAAAGCTCAAGAGTTAGAGAAAGCTAGTTCATATAAATCTGAATTCTTAGCAAATATGTCGCACGAGCTGCGTACACCGCTAAACTCGATGCTACTATTAGCAAAAATGCTCTATGAAAATGAAGAAAATAATTTAACAGATGATCAAATTGATTCAGCAAAAGTTATTTTTAATAGTGGCAATGAGTTATTAGAGTTAATCAATGATATCCTAGATCTATCTAAAGTAGAAGTAGGCAAGCTATCGGTAAATTTAGAATTAGAAGATTTAGATGACGTAACCAACAGTTTACAAGCGTTATTTAATCCTATAGCAAGCAATAAAAATTTACAATTTGAAGTTATTAAGGAACAAACAGTACCAAGTACTATTATTACCGACAAACAACGATTACTACAAATATTAAAAAACTTCCTTTCTAATGCTTTTAAATTTACCGAGCAAGGTAAAGTTACTTTAGCTATATCATTAACAGAAAATAATTTTTTAAATTTAGCAGTTATTGATACTGGTATAGGTATTCCTAAAGATAAACAACCAAGTATTTTCGAATCTTTTCAACAAGCTGACGGCTCTATTAGCAGAAAATATGGTGGCACAGGGTTAGGCTTAAGTATTTCTGTACAATTAGCCAAACTATTAGGTGGTAGTATAAGTTTAGAAAGTGAAGAAAATAAAGGAACTACATTTACTTTAAGCATTCCATTAAAACAAGTCTGTATAATAAAAGATAAGCCTCAAGTAGCAAACGATAACAACGAAATAGTTGAAGAATACAAGGTTACTAATGCTAAACCGCAACCAAAACAAATTAATCAACAACAGACTACAGCATCCAAAGACGATTGCATAGATAACTCCATACTTACTAATAAAACAGTTATTATTGTTGATAGTAATGCAAAAAATTCATTTGCTATTTCAGGTGATTTAGAAAACGCTGAAGCAGTAGCAGTGTTACTAAAAAAACAAAAACAGCTACTAGATACTATTAACAATCAACCAGCTGATATTATTATTATTGTGTATGATGCTAATAATAAATTTGATATACAACAATTTAAAGAATTAGAACAAGTAACTAAAAATAATAAGCAACTCTTAATAGTTGCAACAACAAGTACTAAAATAAAACAAGATTTAACTAACAATGGTAGTGAGTTTATAAACTACCCTATACGTATAGAACAAATAATAGAAAAAGTAAAACAATAAACTATAAAAGGCTATTACATGGATGATGCTATTAATAAGAAAGCTAAAATATTAGTTGTTGATGATCGGCAAGAAAACCTTATTGCGATGAAAAAAGTATTAAAAAAGGTAAATGCTGATGTTACTCTAGTAGATTCAGGAGAAAAAGCATTAGAAGCAGTACTTGAAGAAAAATTTGCTTTAATTTTACTAGATGTACAAATGCCAGATATGGACGGCTTTGAAACAGCAACTTTTTTACATAGAAATAAAGCTACAGCAGCAATACCAATAATTTTTGTAACTGCTATTAATAAAGATTTCAAATATATTACTCAAGGCTATCAAGTAGGTGCGGTAGATTATCTACCAAAGCCAATAGTTGCTGAAATATTAATTAGCAAAGTACAAGTGTTTATTACTATAGAAGAAAATAGAAATAAACTAGAACAATTAACTAATAAATTATATATGCTCAGTAAAAGACAAAATTTATTGCTTGAAAATGCTCAAGAAGGGATTATTGGCCTCGATAAGCAAGGATTTATTTCTTTTATCAATCCTAAGGGCTGTGAAATTTTACAAGTAGATGATAAGCTAGCTAGTAATAAACATATTAGTAATTATTTATTTACAGAAGATGCTAATAATTTAGAAAACAAATGGAAAACTTCAGAAATATATAATAATTGTTTTATAAAACAGCAAAAATTTAAATCTATTAGCACTTTAGTAAGGTTAGAAAAACAAGAGTTTCCTGCTGAGTATAATATCGCCCCTTTAATAACAGATAAAAAAACCTTAGAAGGTGCGGTACTTGTTTTTCAAGATATTACCAAGCGTAAACAAATGGAAGATAAATTAATACAAATGGCTAAGTATGATTCGTTAACTGGTTTAGCTAATAGAATTTTATTTAAAGAGTTTTTAACTGCCTCTCTTGCTCGAAGTAAAAGAAGGAAAAAAACAACAGCTGTAATGTTTCTTGATTTAGATAATTTTAAAGGCATTAATGATACCTTAGGGCATGATGCCGGAGATTTACTACTACAAAATGTAGCTAATATACTTAATAAATGTGTTCGTCATGGTGATATGGTAGCAAGATTAGGCGGCGATGAATTTGCTGTTATTTTAGACGATGTCTCTAAAGCTGAAGATACTACCCTAGTAGCAGAAAAAATATTGACTGAATTTAAGCAGCCACATAATTTAGGTAAAGAGCAACGCATTGTTGGTACTAGTATAGGCATTGCTGTAGATGATTGTTATAGTGAAAATCCAGATAGTATTATTAAGAAAGCCGATTTAGCAATGTATAAAGCTAAAGATAAAGGTAAAAGCACATATTGTTTGTATTCAGAATCTTGACTACCATCTACTGTAGTAGCTCACACCTGATCTGACAATAACTTCAAAAATTAGAAACCTATGTCAGTTTATATTTGGGTTCTGGTGAATATGGCTGTAAATCATAATTCTAGTTTAGTCTTGTGTTTAGGTTTATTTTGGTTGTTATTTCTATATATGATACCCTTTTCAGAGAACATGCTTTGTATCATTTTTGTATATGTTGTTAATATTCCTTTTTCAGTCTCGCAAGTATTTTTAGAAGTTATATTTTTATCTTCGCCATCAATAAAAATATCTCCATTACCAGCTAATTCATTAACTAAACGAATGATTTCTGTTGGGTGACTAATTTTATTATCTCTAATAGTTTGTATTATATTAAATTCTTCTTTGCTATGCTTTTCTTGTATAATGACAGATGTTACTTCTAGTTCATTGCCATTTCTTTCAAGCCTTATAGTTGCATGATGATTATTCTTAGTAGTAATATGTGGATGAGATAGTTTTATCTTTGAAGCTTGTTGAGAAATAATATTTTGTGAATAATCATTAACAATTTCATATGTATTAGTTTTATCAGGAAAGAATTGTTGATATATGTTATTAGCCAATTTTTTGTCTATTTTAGGTTGACCATTACCTATATAATATCCAATTATAAGTTCATTATGATTATCTTTTAGTTTTTGATGTAAAGCTTCTTTTTTTTCTTGTAAATCCCTTTTTGATACAATAACGTTTTCATATATTTCGTCAAGTTTTTCTCTTATTACTTGCTCTTGCTCTTTAGTTAGGTGGTTAGGAGCATTAGATATATCAGTTGCGATATTATTTATATCATCAACTGCAGGATTCTTTTCTTGCATCGCTTGATCAAGTACCGATATTTTTTCTAAACTCATACCATTTATTTCACCAGTATTCTCTACATTATCGCCTCTAAATACACCTATATTAGATAACACAATGTCTAAAATATGATCAATACTGTACTCCAGCGATCGACTTCTGTAACCAGTATCAACAGATACAACGCTCAAGTGTAAGCATCCTGAAAAAAACGTTAATTGGGCACGATCTGTACTACCTTTATTTATTTCTTCTTTATTAAAATGTGCAACCATTTTACTGAGGTCATTAATTGATATAAACTTTTTTGCATTTTTAAGAATTACAGAATCTATGATCATTTGAAATTTATCTAATTTATTATTAACCATAGTGCTTGATTCTTCTTGATCTTTTCCTATTGTCAGAAATTTTTGTTGCAAATTATCATTAGGGTTGATTTTTTTTAAATGTTCTATATTAGCAGCTTCTTGACCTACTTCATGATTAGCTACCCCACCCTGTGCTAGTGCTGTTCTAGGTGCATAATTAGGTTCAGCTGGATTCGGTCTAGCTCCTGCAACACTAAATAAATTCGATACAGCTACCAACCTAACAAAGTTTTTAGGGTTTATAGCTCGAATAATGTTTCTAGGTTGTAAAAAATTAGCAGTGGCACAAAAAGCATCGCGACCTTTATGTAGCATACTAACTAGAAAAGGATGTGGCTCTGCATTCTGTGCTTTATGATTTGAGAATTGTCCTGTATCTACTACTTTTTCACTGGGTAATTGCTCATTTAGATTATTAGATAATTTCTTACTTCGACTATTAAGTGATACATTCATAAATTTTTTCCATAAAAAATATTTATATACGTGGCAGATGAAAATGCTAGGTTTCAGGGCTAAGTAAAATAGTTTAATTCAAGGCAAAATACTGCCAGAATGCAAGTGCATTTCAAAGTGTTTTAA
>CAKNAD010000131.1:0-7211 GCA_929200515.1 Candidatus Gorgonimonas leptogorgiae
GCCACCTGTATAAACACTATTAGCATTTTATCTATGGCACTTGCTTTTATATATATAACATGGTACAATAACATCTTAACTTGAAGCAATACATATTTTACAAGGAGTACAATTAATATGGATAATTCTATAAAAAACACTGGTGATGCACTATATCCCTCTCTAAATAATGCATCTAGTAGCACAAATACAGGTGATCTCAGCTCTGGAGCTTCCGTAACCAGCTCGGAGACACACATTCCAACACAAACTAGCTTAAACAGCGGTAATTCGCTAGGCGATATCAATACATTACTGCAAGCAAGAAAAACTAATGTTACACATACCCAAGAATTTTATACACGAATACGTGAAACAAACATAGTAGCTTTAGTGGGGCTTAGCGTTGCTATAGTGGCATTGCTTCTATGGTCAGCAATGATTTCTCCATTTATTGCAATAGGATTAGCAGCAACTGTTATTGTGGCTGTAACATTACTAGCAACAAATCATTACTTAAAGGTAAATCATGGCAACTGTGGCATGCAAAACATGTGTCTAGATATGCTACTTGAAGGACTCAAAGGTAAAACTCCGACTGCGATATCACTAGAAGACAGTACTGAATTATTAAATATTTTAAATAAAGCGGTTAGTTCAGCTAATAATCAGAAGTTAAAAGTAATTGATAACATACGTAGATATAATAAATTCAAAGACACTAAATATCAAGAAGATCCACAAATACAAGAAGCATTAATAACTGAGATTCAAGAGTTTGCCTCTATTGTATTTAAGAATACTGAGTTAACAGCTTATTTAGAAAAACTTGGTTTTGATGTAAAAGATGTACAAGACAGTATAGACACATACGTAACAAATTCAGAAATAAATAGTTTATCTAAAACTATTCTAGGAAATCAATACATCCCTAGTAAAGTGGAGGGGTAATTACTACATGATGTACAATCTTATGTGCATTTACAATATGCACATAAGACAACCTCGAAACCTAACACAATAATATGTTTTCTCTATACACGTGGCAGTTGGAAATGCGAGTTTTCAGCAAGTGATTATAAGTTTTTAGCCAAGGCAGTGTTTTTTGATTTGATTCGAGTAGATGGTACAATACTTTAACTTATTTACAAGGAACCGCAAATATGGATCCATATACTAAAATACCTTCGGATCTATCAAGTACACAAAGCATTGCTAATAATTATTCTGTTAATAACCTAGATAGTAACCAAGAAGGAACTTTTGGAATTCACAAAGCAAGTTCAGCTGAAAATATTTCAAAACAACTTCATCAAAACGAGAATGTTTTACCAAATAGTACCTGTACATTACTGCAATATAGAGAAGTTAAAAAGACGCAACAACAAGGACATATTGTAATAGTATTTAACACAATTAGAAATATTGGCATCGTAAGCTTGCTTGCTATAGTGCCATTTATTATAAACACGATAATAATTTCTCCAACTTTTGCAATGGGGATAGCCGTGTCTGTGACTTTGCCTTTAGTATTGCTACTAATAAATTATATTTTATTGGATATGCATAAATGTCTTGCTGTAGAAAGAATAAGTTTAGAGATATTACTTTCTGGAATCAAAGACCATATTATTCTGCCTAATGAAATATCAGAAACAGACAGGGATCAATTATTAACTATTTTAGAGGACGCAATTTTTTGTACTGCTACTACAGATACTTCAAAATTAGCACGCAATATTAAACTGCATTATTATGCTAGCTCAATACATCAAAGAGAATGGTTATCTGATATAGATTTAAAAACAGACTTCTGTAACTTTGTCAATAATATCTTTAACAACACTCAGTTAACAGATTATTTAGATACACTTAATGTGAATGTAGATGACCTAAAAGCAAGTATATACAAAAAAATACAAAACACGGAATCAGAGGAGCTATACAAATATTTTATGTGGAACGAACCTAACTCTTCTTATAAAGGTTCTCCTGTTACCTAAAGGGGTATAAAATTTAATTTTACAACTATTATTATATTATGAAAGTTAGAAAACCTGCATATACAGAAATGGACCCCATGGCAATTTTAATAAAATATTTTTTAGTTATTCACAAAGATGAATAGCAGTCAATACGTAAATCGTACATTTATCTTATATAAAGGATATAACTGATGAATACTAACCTAAGAAGTACGCAAGCGGTAATAGATTATGCTAATAAAACAGGAGATTCTGGTTTCCATATTAAAAGCAAAACCGTTTTATATGATAAACAAAATAATAGTTACGATATTCGTAGCAGTTTCATACCATTTTGGATGTTACGTTGTTATGTTAAAATTGTATCTGTAGTGCCTTTCTTAACCACATATAAAAACAAACTAAACTTAATGGTAAAGCAAGCAAAAGATGCTACATTAAATTTTAAAGGCTTCACAAATAAAAATTATATAGATCTTTTATCTTTAAAAGATAGAAAAATATCAGCGGTAAAGATTCCTAAAAACAACCTTAAAGTATCTAATACAAATAATACATCATCAAAGAACACAACAATAACTATATACCAAGATACAGATGAAACAAAAAAAGATACAAACGCCACAAAAGAAGCACAAAAAATGTTACAGGGCTTGTTAAATGATGGTGTGTTATGGGTAGCCTCAGATCAGGATAGAATCGACTATCAAGAAAATTTCCAAGATATCCTTGGAGATAGTATCGATGACGTAAAAAATGATCAACTAATTGCTTATCAGTATGGTGATGGTGTTTATCTAACACCGTTGATTTCTTTAGTGAATTCATTAAATACAAACAAAAAATTTGATCATATTGATCCAGATAGCCAAAATACCATAACTGTGTTTTCTGTTAATAATGTTCAAGAAGTTGTGTGTAATAATCCAACAGCAATAGCTGAAGGTAAGTGTCCCAAAGGCAGAATGTCGGTAAAATTCATAAAAAGAGAGGTAAAGGGTTATGATTGCAAAGGGGTGTTTGAAATAGAATATACTATTCCTAAAGGAAAACAAGGAAAAGAACACCCATCGCCAGGAGTTGAATACCTCTTTTCACCAAACCCAAGAACATGCTATCTGCCTGCTAATACCCAAGGAGTTAAAATATTAATTATGCAAATGCAAGCCTGGGAAAATAGATTAACGTTTGACGTAGGAACATCATCATCAACAGGGAAAGACAATCGGGTTATATGGAATTTTCATCAAAAAACACAAAACAAAGGACACAGACTTGAAGATGATCCAGGATATTTAAATACCGCAGCCACAGAGTTATATAAAGAACATATAACCCAAGATAGCATAAAAAAAATGCAATTTTTACACAAAACAAGAAGTACAGACTATGGCATGCAAATACA
The DNA here is from genome assembly GCA_929200515.1 of Candidatus Gorgonimonas leptogorgiae. Taxonomy (GTDB): domain Bacteria; phylum Pseudomonadota; class Gammaproteobacteria; order Pseudomonadales; family Endozoicomonadaceae; genus CAKMZJ01. The sequence continues at coordinate 3,370 of CAKNAD010000131.1, forward strand.
AATGGATAGCACAACTTATAAAGCTATAGTTAGGTACCAGAAAAAATACCAATAAAAATCATTACTTTAAAGTGTATAGTTACTTCTATCATATGATAGCTAGATAGTTATAGCGCTACCCGTTAATACGTAGACACTTTTAGTAGTTACTTATATCATATGATAACTAGCAATAGTTATTAGCCATAGAATCTCTTAATGTCTAAATCATAGCGAACAGCACGATAACGATTGCTTTTATCTGAAAATAATGGTACAATCGTAGCTTTTAATTAACAGCGGTAACAAATATTTGTAATGGAATATAATTTATATGGATAGTGAAAAAATAGGCTACGCTAATACTTCTCAGGCACACAGTTTACCAACACAACAGTATGATAATCAAAATAATTCTCCTAACACCAAAGAAGCAACATTTAAAGGTTTAAATGTAAACTCATCCGAAAATTCGCCAGAAACAATTACTGCACAAGACAATACTGCACTAGATGACACTTATAAATCACTACAAGATAGAAGAATTAAAAATACTACAAAGCAAACAAATGCTACAAGATTATATAACCTCATGAGTAAGACTGGACTGTTATTGTTTTGTGCTATAGTGGCATTTATTGTAACAGCGGCAGTGGTTTCTCCATTTTATGCAATAGGAATAGCATTAGCTGTTATGTTAACGGTAATATTATCAATAAAAAACAATCAAAATTTGAGCACCATTAGCCATTGTGGCCTACAAAACCTTAGTATAGATATGTTACGTTCTGGAATACAAAATAGCAATCAGAATAACAGTATATCAGAAAAAGGAACTACTGAATTATTAAATGCTTTAACTAATGCAACTAATTTAGCCTATACAAAAAACTTACAAATACACCTAGCAAACTGTTCTTATTATAAAATAATGACTGTATTTCAAGAGCCAGCTAAAAAAGAAATTAACTCCTTTGTCGACCGTGTATTTAAAGATCCTGATTTAAAAAATAATTTAATATCACTTAACCTTGATGTAAACACTATGAAACAACACGCGCTAAATTACATAGATTCGCAAGAAATAACTGATATAGCTTCTAGTGTTATGGGAAACAAGGTAAAAAAAAACCAATAAAGTAGTATATGGAAAACTAGATTTTAAATTTTTAACCAAGGAAGTATTGTGTATATTATCTAAAAACACTTGTTTTTATCTGCTTTATATGGTATAATGGCACTTTCAATCGGATGCAGTTTTTCATTTTTACACGGAGTATAAGTAATATGTGTACAGAAATATATCCAAATTTACAAAGTATGTTTGCTAGCCAGGAGTCTGTTAATCCTACAGCTACCGTAGCTAACAGAACCACGTCCTTTGAAGCTTTACAAGTAGATACAACAGAAGATATTGCAGAACAACTTAATCAAAACAGGCATAATTCAATAAATAACAACTGTAACCTACTAGAAAATAGAATGGTTGCAAATATTAAATCACTAAATACGGCATATAACCGCAATTGACTGTATTATAATAGCTCTTACACTTGCTACAGTGTCATTTATTGTAGCGTCGATAATGGCTACCCCATTTTGCATAATCGGAATAGCACTATCTATACTGCTGATGCGGATGATGGTATAACGATAATGTATCAAGCCGGTATATATAATTGCTCAAAAAATAGCAAAGATAAGCTATCTTATCCAGATGAAGATGCTAGATTATTAAAAGAAAAATTTAAAGAATTTTCTGAAAGTATATTTAATAATCTTGACTTAATATTTCATTTGAAGAGCCTTGGTATTAATGAAGATTCCATACAAGATAGTATATACACGGATGATTTAACAGCGGAGCAAATATCTAAAACTATTTAGATAAACCTTTTAAAGGTGTAATCAATAACTCTGCGCTTTAAATAGTGCATTTATACAAGGAGTACAATAAATGTGTATAGAAAGAATATATCCAAATTTACAAAAAGAAGGGCTTATACCTCTACAAAATATACCTAATGAAGAGCCTTTTGGTCTTATATATAACGAAAACCAAGCCTTCAAAAAGTACAAAAAAGTAGACACAGCAGACAATATTTCAAATAAATTTGAGCAAAACGAGCATAATTCACTAGACGATACATCTAAACTACTGCAACAGAGAAAAGTTGATAATACTACAAGGCGAGAAAATATTCTGCAATTACTTAAAAAAAACAAAACTATGGCAGCAATATATTTTTTTCTTCTAGTGATATTTACTATAGGGTCGGTAGTAGGTACTCCATTGTTAGCAATAGGAGTAGCATTAAATGCTATTTTGCTTGCACTGATAATAGCATACTCTACAGCTAAAGTGTTAGATTATAACAATATTGCCCTACAAAATATGGGTATAGAAATATTACTTGCCGTACTCAAAGATAACATTCCAACTACTCATATATCACCAGAAGACAATACTAAATTAGTAAGTATTTTAGAGAACACTATTAGTTCAATTAGTAGCCTAACAGTAATAGACATTATAATTCAATGTAAAAAATTAAAAAACACAAAAAACGGGTCGTTTCCTCTAGCTACAGAAGAATCACCATTAAAAGCACGACTTGAAGAATTTTCTAATAATATATTTAATAATCCTGATTTAACAGAACATTTGCATAAGCTTGGGTTTAATGTAAAAGCTGTAAAAAAAGGTGCATACAGCTATATAGAAAATGTAACAATCGATCAAATAAATAATACTATATAAAAACACATTGTTATGCTTCAAAACATACTAACATAATAGATTTTAGTAAATTTAGACTAGCATTTTGAGCTTTCTTTTAATTGCTTTAATCTAACTTGTATCATATATCAGGAGGAATTTTTATATGGAAAATAGTCGAACTAATAGTGTAAGCAGTTTAAACAATTTAAGTAGTTCTGAGACTTATAACGCAAACGCTTCACTAACGTATGGACCTAACAGTCAAAATAATCTTCATAATAGTGGTAACACACTAACTAGGGTTAACATAACCAACAAACAACCTTTTTTATCGGGATCTACCTGTAACCCAGCGAATGAGATCAAAAACATACTATCAAGCAGAAAAGTTAGAAATGCTACACAGCAAAAATCTTTTGCTCAAACATATAAAAGAAATAAAATTATTATAGCAACTTTTTTGACTGCGATAGTGGGATGCATTATAGCGTCGGCAATAATTTCTCCATTGTTTGCAATTGGAATAGTAGCGTCCATTCTTTTAATAGCGATAATAGCAGTACAAAATTCAATCGCATCGTCAATGAACTACGATTGTGGTCTAGCAAACATGGCTGCAGACGCATTACTTGCTGGAATCAAAAATAACACACCGCCGGATCATATGCAACTAGAGGATCAAACTAATTTATTATGTGCTTTAGATAGAGCAGTCACTTCATTCGATTCAAAAAAATTAATAGCTAGGATGACTAAATATAATAAATCAAAAAATAACAAAAAGAATCCATCAACTCTAGCAGATGAAAAACTATTACAAGAACAACTTAAAAAATTTACTGATCATGTATTTAATGATGATAATGTATTACATCATTTGCGTATTAAGCGTTTTAATCCAGAAAATGTAAAAAACAGTATAGACAACTATATGAATAATACATCAATAGATCAGCTATCTAAAACTATTCTGGGAGGGGAGTATACAGCCTTAAAGCAACTTTAATTACTAAATTAAGGTTTGTAACTTGAGCTAGTAAAGTTTATATTTGTTTTTATACTATCTATATTATACAATAAAATTTGCAACTGAATGCGATAATATATTCATATATGGATAATTAATATGTCAAATTATATA
>CAKNAD010000131.1:7221-8201 GCA_929200515.1 Candidatus Gorgonimonas leptogorgiae
CTAGATGACATAAAACCTGCATTTTGAACTTCCATGTGTATATACAATAAAATTTGCAACTGAATGCGATAATATATGGATAATTAATATGTCAAATTATATAGACGGCATGGCTACATCATCTTTTAACCCACAAAACACACAAGCTCAACAGTATAATACCCAACATGGTATTAATAATAACAGTCAATGTGCCTTTAATTACAGTGCAAGAACAGAAGAAGACGTTACAACATATCTTACAACAGATAGAAATGATTCAGTAGATAATACCTGTAAACTACTAGAGAATAGAAAAGTTGAAAATCAAGCAGGACAAAGAGCAAATGCACTACAAACTGCAAAAATTAAAAACATTCAACTTAAAAACATTTATAGAGCACTAGTTCTAGCTATAATAGCACTGACTGTAATAGCAGCAACGGTTTCTCCATTGTTTGCAATCGGAATAGCGGTGTCTATTAGTTTAATAGTAGCATTATCAATAAGGTCTACGATAGCTAGAAACAATATTAAGCATATGGGTCTACAAAACGTATGTATAGACATATTAATTCACTACCTCAAAAATACCAATCAGGCTAGTAATGTCTCATTAGAAAAGGATACAGAGTTATTAAATTATTTCAATAAAGCAGTTAAGTTATCTAATGCAGAAAAATTATTTAAAGAAGTAAATCGATATGATTTTTGGGTCGAAACCGATGTCTTTTTCAATATTAGGAATACAACACCAGAAAAAGATTTACAACGACAATGTAAATTGTTTTTAAATTATGTATTTGATAATCATGATTTAATAAATCACTTGAATACGCTTGGTTTTAATACAAAAGACCTAAAAGAAACAGCACTAGACTACATACATAATGCACGAATATATGATCTATCTAACACTATTCTAGGAAAAGAACCATAAACCCTAGTGACATGCTCCCCGACCTAAAGGACGGGGCTTCTTGATTAAACAAGTGCTTCCT
>CAKNAD010000132.1 GCA_929200515.1 Candidatus Gorgonimonas leptogorgiae
AAACCATTTTACTTAGCCCTGAAACCTAGCATTTTCATCTGCTACGTGTATATACCTGAAAGTGTATATTAAGTTAATTTAAAGTTGTGTAAAAGCAGTCCCAGTCTTTTTTGACTAGGTATAAGCTATAATTAATAAATTACATGATATTGTTTATTGAGCAGTTAGCTAAAAGCGTAATTCCTCTAAATTTGTCTTATCGTTTTTATTTAAGATAATTATTACCTGTTATCTAACTGCATTTGCTTTTAGCGATATTGTTTTTTCTAGCAAATAATGCTATTATACCGTTATAAGTGTAAAGTTATTACCCCTATAAAATATAACACCAGACTCGCGGATTAAAATACAGAATGCCATAGTTTAATTATTTTATGAAGGTATTTCAACAAGGAGTGTGATATGGCTGTCTACAGAACGGGTAGTAGGTCAAATCTAAAAAAGACAATAATTAATGAAGCTGATAAACTAGCTACTGAAGAAAAAACCGACATTAGTCATCAAAATGATACCATAAAAAGAATTCCGATTCTTAATTCGGCAGCTACCGATAGTGAACAGACAGATCTTAGTGAAAGAGACGTTAAATCCACTTCAATTATAAACAAGCTTTATGGTATTTTAAAATTATGTGTAGAAGCTGTAGTCTCAGTATTTAGCTATGTTTTTAATAAAATAGGTTCTTTTTTTACATATATCTTTTCTAAATTTCTGAAGCAGACTAAACCAGAGCAAGCAACACCTGTAATACCTACAAACGATAACAACTCTATGCTTCGTGCAGATAACGAACCCTTTGAAGATAATATAGACGCTGGAGTAACAACAAGTATAGAAACAATAACTACTGTAGAAGACGAATATCAAGGTGAAAATCCTGTTATAGAAAGTAAGACATCAGCAAGCAATAGTAACTCTATTGTAGTTGAAATACATCATGAAGATAACGAACCCTTTGAAGATAATATAGATTCTGAAGTAACAACAGGTATAGAAACAATAACTACTGCAGAAGACGAATATCAAGGTGAAAATCTTGTTATAGAAAGTAAGACATCAGCAAGCGATAGTAACTCTATTGTAAATATAGACGCTGAAGTAACAACAGGTATAGAAACAATAACTACTGCAGAAGACAAATACCAAGATGAAAATCCTGTTATAGAAAGCCAGACATCAGCAAACGATAAAGACTCTCTTCTAGCCGAAATACATCTTGAAGATAGCGAACTCACTGAAGATAATATAGACCCTAGAATAATAACAGATACAGAAATACAAAACCCACTTACTAAAAAAGACGAATACCAAGATGACAATTCTATTATAGAAAATTATCCTGTTGCAAACAAAGAATTTTTTACAAATGAAGAATCTATCCTAAATATAGAAGCTTTTCAAGATAGCCTACCTTCTCAAGAAAGTAAAGCCGATGAAACAATAACAGAAGATAAACTACCTAGTGGCACGGCATATACTCCTATACAATCAGATTTAGCTGTTACTAATAAAAACAATAATAAAAAAGCACAATCAAAAAGAGCGTTTGGCAAGTTAAAATCTCGTACGCAACGTACACTCAAAGCCCAACAGAAACTATTAGATAAATCTTTTAATGATTTTTTTAAAAAATATTCTAAATCTGCTTGTGATATTAGCACTTTAATAAAAATATCATCTTGCTCTCAAGAAGATTTTAATAAAATGTTTATAGATAAATCGATTCATTATTTAAAAAAGAAGAGCAAGAAAAAAATAACTCCATCTGATATTCTGACTTTTATAAATAATACAATTATTTTTGTTAATATGGTAAAAAATGGTGCTGTTGGCACTGATAAAATACAGGCTCAAAAATGTAAAAATATGATGGAAAAAACATTAGAAAATTATATAGAATTACAAGTAAATACTAGTGGTAATGATACACGCAGTTTTACAGCTGATGATTCTTTATCGTATATGCGTGATTTCATTAATGCTAATTTGTATAAAGATGTATGTTCTAAAGAAACAGCAGATTCTGAATTCCTAGTAGATATAATTAGATATGATCCAGATATAGAATTCTTTGAAAATAATAATCTAGTTTGGAGTAGCACTGATATGGAAGCAGTAGAAGTAACTAAAAAGCTAAAAACATGCGATTCTGAACTAAAAAATATTGACCAAAGTACTAAAGAATATGCTGATAAATCCTCTGAATTAAAAGAAATAGAGAACGAAGTTATACAGTACCGACGTTCTCAAATTCAAAAATTTCTAACTAAAGATAATTCAGAAATTACTAGCTTCCTATTAAGAGAGCAATCCCAAGCTGGTGCCGCAGCTCCTGCAACATTAGCTATGTCATATATTAATGAGAAATTGCATGATGCTTTCATTAATAATGCTCCTAATATTGCAATACCAAGTGCAGACAGAAAATTTAATATAGCATTTTATAAAATAAAGGATGACAAAGTGATAATTAAAGCTACTTTATCTGGCAAGCTTACTTTTATTACTGATGATATGTCCTTTGAGAATGTATGTCCATTTGAAGCTATCACTGAAATTGAATACGATTTTAAAAACCCAGATAATAACCGTATAATAAAGGGGCAACTTAAACTTAGCCCGACAGTATAAAACTAATGCTTTAAAATTATATTCACAAGATATAATTTAATTTGAAGCTGTGTAAAAATAATCCCAGTCTTTTTTTACTGGATCCAACCCTGCTTTTTTGATAGATTGCATAATATCGTTGATTGAGCGATCATCAGAAATAGTAAACTGCTCTAAATTTGTTTTATCATTTTTATTTTGGGCATAACCTCCTGGTGAGGTTTTAGAGCATGCACTTATTGATGTTACCCCTAAAGGCAATAAAAAATCGCGTAATTCAGGAGACTCTCTAGTAGAGAGAGAAATTTCAACATTGTTATTATAAATTCTATATGCACAAATTAATTGTAACAATTGTTTATTTGTTATATAGGAATTACTTGTTTGATTAGCTTTAGTTGGTCTTAGTCTAGGTAAAGATATTGAGTAACGGCACTTCCAATAGCTTTTTTCTAAGTAATCTAAATGATTAGCCATAATAGCAGCTTCAGTACGCCATTGATCAGATAAACCTATTAAAAATCCGAGTCCTATTTTATCTATGCCTGATTTGCCTATGCGATCTGGAGTTTCTAAGCGATAGTTAAAATTAGTTTTTTTACCGTACAAGTGATACGATTTATAACAATGCTGGCTGTAGCTTTCTTGATATACAAAAACTGCGTCTAATCCTAATTGTTTTAGTCTGGTGTATTCTGCTTCTGTTAAAGGCTGTGATTCTAAACTTACATGCGAAAAATGAGGCTTAATAGCTTCTAATGCTTTAGCAAAGTAGTCTACCCCTATATTACCAGCTTCGCCTGTTACTAATAATATATGATCAAATCCCATTTTTTTTATAGCATAAATTTCTTGTTTTATTTCTTCTATATTTAACGATTTTCTTGGCACTTTATTATTAAGACTATAACCACAGTAAGTACATATATTAGAACACTTGTTTGATAAATATAAGGGAATAAACATTTGCATGGCGTTGCCAAAGCGTTTTCTAGTTATTTCTAGGCTTTTATTAACCATGATAGCTAAAAAATCGCTTGCTACAGGTGACAGTAAAGCTAAAAAATCGTTAAACTCTGGCTTGTTTTTATTTAAAGCAATTAGTACTTGTTTTCTAGTAGTAGCATTTATATCTAGCTTTATATCATCCCAGGATATTTTATTAAACTCATTGAGGTATGTCATCGAGAATATCCAAAAAACTAGTAATTGGGCTAGATGCTTGAGCAGTTAATTCTGCATTGTTTATATTTGAACTATTAAAGTATGCTATTCTGCCTGCAATAACAGCATCTCTGAATGCTGCTGCCATTGCAATTGGATCTTTTGCTATGGCTATGGCAGTGTTTACTAAAACCGCATCAGCACCTAATTCCATTGCTTTTGCTGCATCCGAAGGTTTCCCTATGCCAGCATCGACAATAACAGGAACATTAGATTGATCAATTATAATTTTTAAAAAATCTTCAGTTAGTAATCCTAAATTACTACCAATAGGCGACCCTAATGGCATTACCGCAGCAGCACCAGCATCTTCTAATCTTTTACATAAAACAGGATCGGCATGAATATAAGGCAGTACAATAAAACCTAATTTTACTAATTTTTCACAGGCTTTAAGTGTTTCTATTGGATCAGGTAATAAATATTTGTTATCTGGATGTATTTCTAATTTTAACAGGTTCGTTTTTAGTGTTTCTCTTGCTAATTGAGCGGCACATATAGCTTCATCTGCTGTTTTAGCTCCAGAAGTATTAGGTAACAACCTAATTTGGTTCATTGGCAGGTAGTCGAGAATATTTTCATTGATTTCATTAAAATCTAAACGTTTTAATGCTACCGTGACTAATTGGCTAGCTGACGCTTTAATTGCTTTAGCCATTGTTGTATGAGATGCAAATTTTCCAGTACCAAGAAATAGTCTTGAGGAAAACTCTATATTTGCTATATTTAACATGATAACTCTCTAGAGAAGGCTATACACCTTTTACTTGACTATGAGTGTTTTCAGCAAGAAAGTTTAGTTTTTAAATAAGAACACTACTATTATAGCCGTACTAAATTAATATCTAACTAAAAAATTATCCACCTGCGGTTGCAGTTATGATTAATACTTTATCGCCATCTTGTAAAATAGTGTCTTGCCATTGTGTAGGTGATATCAATTTTGAATTTACTGCTACAGCAATTCCAGATATAGCAGTATTAAGCTTCTTTAACAATGCTTTTACATTAGTGTAATGATCTACATCAATAGGTTTATCATTAACAGAGATAAGCGCCATAATTTAGTTTCTCACTAAAATTAAAATATAGAACAGATACTTATATGCACCTTTAAGTATAAGGTGTATAACTACTATATATCAAGTATCAACTGTAGTGTAAAGAAAGTAATCTGTATTACCCTATACATGTTTTTAAAGGCTAATATTAAGATTCTTGATCAGCTTCTTGCTTTTGCTTTTTGCTTTTATACATCGAATCAAAATTAATAGGTGCTATCATCAGAGGTGGGAAGTTGCCACGAGTAACCATGTTATCTATAGCTTCACGAGCATATGGAAACAAGATATTAAGGCAAAATACAGATAAAGTATGATCTAATATTTCAGCGTCATTTACGCCTTCAATTTTAAATATACCTGCTTGTTGAATTTCAGTCACGAAAATAGTAGAGCTTATATCTTCTTCTTGCGACTCTTCTTTTTTAGAATCAACAACTGTTACAGTAATTGACAAGACAGCTTCATATAGGTTATCTCCTAGCTTTCTGCTAGTATTGCTGATATCTATTTTGACTTCAGGATTCCACTGTTTTTTAAATACTTCTGGTGATTTTGGGGATTCAAAAGAAGCATCTTTTATATATATGCGTTCAAGTGCAAAATAACTATTTTGTTTTTTGCTTTCGGTATTCATCAAGGGTTCCAATTTTGTAATAATTTACCATAAACAGATATTGATAAAATCAAAAAATTTAAATATTAGACTTATCAACAAATAGTTATGTTTAAATAAAGTTAAGATTTTACTAAAGGAAGATTTTCAGCTGTCCAGCTAGCGATCCCGCCTTTTAATCGAGAAATATCTTTAAAGCCATTCTTCTTTAATATTTGTGAAATACTAGTAGAGTTATGTCCTACTGAATCTACTATTACCAAAGCGGTATCTTTATAGTGAGATATTTTAGATATTGACTGTTGAAAATTAGTAAAGGGTATGTGTACCGAGTTTAGTATACTTCCTTTCTGATATTCTTTTTTTTCTCTTATATCTATTACAATAGCTGACTCATTATTAACCATATTAACTAGCTTTAAGGGAGAAACTCCCACAGCCGACTGTTTGCTTTCTACAAATAGCAAAAGCAAAACGAGTGATACCAAAGTACCAATTAAAAATGGGTGATTCATGCTGAATTCTATTAGCTGTTCCATAAATTAGCTTTAGTCTATCTACATTTCAACGTTAATTTACAATTTTAGATTTACAATTAAAACACTTTAAATGCTATTTTTATTAGCTTTTAAATAGGTTGCACAAGCATTAGCCCGACATTGTATCAAGTTTTTAAGCAAAAACAAATATTTTACTAAAAAATATAATTTTTTTGTCGATTTCTAATGAAAATTACCAACCAAACGAAGATGCTACACTTTTATTTCTATTATTACAACTATTTTTTTAATAAACAGGTAATGTAGTTATGAAATAGGAGGCGAGATATAAAAATACACGATTGTTAGATTAAATAAAAGAATAATAAACTATTTTGAATGTGAGGTTAAAATAATGATAAAAAGATTATTAACAGCTTTAATTTTAATTTGTGGAATCTATAATATCAATGTTATAGCTGCAGAAAAAATGCAGGAGTCCATGCCTAAAGTTAATGTCAACACCGCTTCTGTAGAAGAGCTAAGTATTAATTTATACGGTGTGGGAGAAGCTACAGCCAAAGCGATTGTTAAATATCGAAAAGAACATGGTAAGTTTAAAAATGTAGATGATTTAGATAAAGTAAAAAATATTGGCAGAAGGGTGCTAGAGAAAAATAAAGATATTTTTGTGTTTGAATAGGTAGTGCCTTATGCCTATTGTTAGGCATAAGGAACATATATTTTGAAGGTGTATAGAATCATATTAAATACTTCCATCTTGTTTTATTTATCCTTGAAAATGCTACGAATTATTTTTTAATTTAGCTAATTTTAAGAGATAACATTTCACGACATCTTTTCATCTGATTTCTAAAAAGATAACTAGTTGCGAGTTTGTCTAATTTTTTAGCTATATTTTTTTTATCATCATATAAATTCAAACAAAACTTGTATTTATAATATAGCACTTTTATTAACATAATTTCACTATAAGACATTGAATATTTATCTAGTAGCGTTATGTCGTGATGCTCGACAATATGTTTAGCGAAAGTAGAAGTGGCTAAATAAGACAAATCAAATGGATTATTTTCTCTAGCAACTATGCTATCTATAATTGATTTTTTTGATTTATCTAATTCAATTAGCTCTGTTATATTTGTAATGACTTCAAACATATAAGCACGATCATTATCATTAAATAGCACTGTAAAGGCATGGATTTCTGAGAGGTATAAATACTTTGAATACATGTATAATTTTAGCATTATTGCAATTTTTAAATCAATATCATGATTACTCTGCATAAATTCTCTGATACTTTTTTGTTCATCTCTAGCATCTGGACCATATCCTCCGAATTTATATAGAGGATTGACATCATCAGTATATAATCGATCATATGCATCTTTAATATTAAGTAAGCTATCTAGAATTTTATAAGATTTAGCTACTAAAGCATAGTAAATACAGTCATGCTTTAAATGAGGGCTAATTTTTTTATCTGTTGTTTGCATATAATGTATCCACGCCTTAGCTTTTTTTTCTTCGGTTGCAATATTTTTTTTGGTTACAAATCTTGCATCTTCTGATTGAGATATTAATGCTGTTTTTAGATTGTTTATTCTGTGTATACAACTCTGCAAAAAAACCTCTGCTTGCAAACAGTGTTGCTTATCTTGTGGTAATAGTTCATGTAAGTGGCTCATAAAAGCATCTAAAAATTCAACTGAAAATTTACTGATCTCTAAATTTCTAACAGATTTAGCACAAGCGTTTATATCTATTCCGTCTGCCATTGGTTGGTAGAAAAAACTACTTGGATCAACTTCTTTTGACTGTAGTGATGCTCTAAGCTCTTGTAGCTCTGTGTGATAATTTATTATTAGTTGTTTCTCAGATTCAAATAATATTTTTTTTGATGTGTCTTGCTGTATGCTAATTAGCCATTTATTGTAAGAGCATTCTTCCTGTTTAATGCAATCCATAGGATCTAAAGATGATATTAAAGTTGAGTTTGTGGATATCATTTTTTTTACCTTTACATATAGCAGTGCTCGCTATGATTTAGACATTAAGAGATTCTATGGCTAATAACTATTGCTAGTTATCATATGATATAAGTAACTACTAAAAGTGTCTACGTATTAACGGCAGGGTAAACGCATCTAAATTGCCGTATTTACACTACTTATAGCTAATAATTA
>CAKNAD010000133.1 GCA_929200515.1 Candidatus Gorgonimonas leptogorgiae
ACTTTGAAATGCACTTGCATTCGGGCAGTATTTTGCCTTGAATTAAACCATTTTAATTAGCCCTGAAACCTAGCATTTTCATCTGCCACGTGTATATTGCATCTAAAATTATAAGTTATAAAATTTACTTTTTAACTCTATTAATATTATTATATACAATCTGCTAATGTTATTTTTAGTAAGGTAAGTATTTATACATCTTCTTTTTGAAAATGTATTTAAAGGTATAATCTTTATGAATTTAAATGCAACATTAATTGGACAATCAATTTCTTTTTTAATTTTCTGTTTATTTTGCATTAAATATGTATGGCCTCCAGTAATAGCTGTATTAAATGAACGACAAAAAAAAATAGCAGACTCCATAGAGGCTTCTCGTCAAATAGATAAAAGATTAATAGAAGCCAAACATATAGCTGAAACAAGCATAAATAAAGCTACTAAGCAGGCACATGCTATTATTGAAACATCAAAAAAAGAAGCACAGCAAATTATAAATGAAGCGAAACAACAAGCAATTAAAGAAGCTAACTTCATTATAGAGGAGGCTCAAAAAGACATTAATGCCCAAGTGCAAATCGCCAAAAAAGAGTTGCATAATAAAGTTGCTGAGTTAGTTATTACTGGAGCAGAAAAATTAATAGCAGGAAATTACGATAAAGCTCAAAATGATAATTACATAGAAACATTAATTAATGAACTTTAATGGAACGCAATTGTGGAACTTTTAACTTATGCAAGACCATATAGTGTAGCAGCTTTTTCTTATGCAAGGCAACAAGATCAAATAGAACAATGGCAACAAATGCTAGACTTTTGCCTTTGTGTCTTTAACAATGATAAAATGCAATTTGTTTTATCCAATCACCGATATAACAAACAACAAAAGGCTGATTTATTTATCGATACTTGTAAGGATAATGTATCAGATAAGTTTATAAATTTTTTAAAGTTTATTTTTAGTAATAGTCGTATATATTTATTGCCTAGCATACGTCAGCAATTTATTAGCCAAAGAATGGAGCTAAACAAGCAAAAATGTATAAAAGTAATATCTGTATTAAAACTGAAAGCTAAACAATTAAAAACAATAGTACAAAAGCTAGAAGCAAGATTAAAATGTTCGTTAATTGCAGAAAATATAGTAGATAAAAATATCTTAGGTGGCATTATTATAGAATCTCAAGATGTAGTTATAGATTTAAGTTTAAGAACAAAAATTTTACAATTAAAAAATAATATAATAAATTAAACTATTATTTTATGCTTATACGATTCACAGTTATAACTGATTAAAGTTTTATTTTACTCTTATATCCATTCAAGTAGAAGGTGTATAAGCATCTTCAAATATGTATAAAGCTACAGATTAAAGGTAAACTATGCAACATCTAAACTCTTCAGAAATTAGCGATTTTATTGCTAAAAAAATAGAGCAATTTGATCCTATTGTTGAAGATAAAAATAAAGGAACTATTGCAAGTGTCACGGACGGTATAGTTCGCATCCATGGGCTTTCTCATGCGGTGTATGGCGAAATGCTTAAATTTGATAATAATCTTTATGGTTTAGCTCTAAATTTAGAACGTGATTCAGTTGGTGCTGCTATATTAGGCGATTATAGCAGTTTATCTGAGGGACAAAATGTATATTGTACAGGTAAAATTTTAGAGGTTCCTGTAGGGCCAGAATTACTAGGTAGAGTTGTTGACTCTATGGGAGCTCCTATAGATGGTGGTGAGCCAATAGTAGCATCAGCAACATCTCCAATTGAAAAAGTAGCTCCTGGCGTTATTGCACGAAAATCAGTTAGTGAACCAGTACAAACTGGATACAAGGCAATAGATTCAATGGTTCCAATTGGTCGTGGCCAACGAGAATTAATTATTGGTGATCGGCAAACAGGAAAAACAGCATTAGCAATAGATACCATAATAAATCAAAAAGATACTGGCATTAAATGCATATATGTAGCTATTGGTCAGAAACAGTCTACTGTTGCTAATGTGGTGCAAAAATTAAAAGAACATGACGCATTAAAACATACAATAATTGTCAATGCTAGTGCTTCTGATCCAGCCGCAATGCAATATTTGGCACCATTCGCCGGGTGTGCTATGGGAGAATATTTCCGTGATATCGGCGAAGATGCTCTTATTGTATATGATGATTTAACTAAACAAGCATGGGCGTACAGACAAATTTCTTTATTGCTGAAACGCCCGCCTGGACGTGAAGCATATCCTGGAGATGTCTTCTATTTGCATTCAAGGCTATTAGAAAGAGCATCTAAGGTAAATAAGGAATATGTAGCAAAACACACTGATGGCAAAGTAACTGATAAAACTGGTTCTTTAACTGCGTTGCCAATTATTGAAACTCAAGCTGGTGACGTATCTGCTTTTGTTCCTACTAATGTTATTTCAATTACAGATGGGCAAATTTTTTTAGAAACTAACTTATTTAATTCAGGTAATCGTCCAGCGATGAACGCAGGTGTTTCGGTATCGCGTGTTGGCGGAGCAGCACAAACAAATATAATTAAAAAGCTAGGTGGAGGGGTCAGATTAGCACTGGCTCAGTATAGAGAACTACAAGCATTTGCCCAATTCGCATCAGATTTAGACGAAACAACACGTAAACAACTTGAACATGGTCAACGAGTTATGGAGTTAATGAAACAACCTCAATTTAAATCGCTATCGGTTGCGGATATGGCTTTAATGCTATATGCAGCTGATCAAGGTTATTTAGAAAGTATAGAATTAGAAAATATAGCTGATTTTGAAGAAGCATTACTAAAATTTGCTAATACGAAGCATCAATCTTTAATAGATACTATTAATAGTACTGGTAATTATGATACCGCTATCAAAGAAAATTTAAAAAATGTTATCGAGCAATTTTTGAAAGATCATAACTTTGCAAATATTGGTTAACTAACTTTGAGATTAGTCACTATATACACCTTCTGCTTGAAGGTATATAAGGTGATAGTCATTGTCAATAACTATTGTTACTAGAGGAAGCAATGGCAGGTGAAAAAGAGATACGTGTAAAAATATCATCAATAAAAAGTACACAAAAAATCACTAGTGCTATGGAATTAGTAGCAGCTAGTAAAATGAAAAAAGCACAACAGTTAATGTATAGTGGTCGTGACTATTCTAGTAAAATATTGCAGATATCAGGACATATTGCTCATTCTACTGAAGCAAAGTCGCATCCATTTGTTGTGCAACGTCCTACAAAAAAAGTAGGTTATATAGTTATATCTAGTAATAGAGGCTTATGTGCTGGATTAAATACTAACTTGTTTAAGAAGACTTTAGAAAATAATATTTATTGGAAAAACAAAAATGTTGAAACAAAGTTATGTTTAATAGGAAAAAAAGCAGCTAGCTTTTTTAAATCTATAGGTAGTGATAATATTCTTGCAGTTATAACTAATTTAGGTGAAACTCCTCAGGTAGCAGAGCTAATTGGTGGTATACGAATTATGATAGATGAATATAAAAAAAATAATATTGATCGTATTTTTATTGCTTATAATCATTTTGTAAATTCTATTATTCAAAAACCTACTGTTAAACAAATACTACCACTATTACCCGATGAAACCAAAGCTTATAAATATTCATGGGATTATATATATGAAGAAGATCCTCAAAAATTGTTAGGTAGTCTGATTGAAAGGTATTTAGAATCGCAAATTTATCAAGCTCTAACAGAAAATAATGCCTGTGAACAAGCTGCTAGAATGTTAGCAATGAAAAACGCTACTGATAATGCAAAAAATATTATAGATGAGTTGCAACTAGTTTACAACAAAGCAAGACAAGCAACAATTACTCAAGAGATATCAGAAATTATTGGCGGAGCTTCCGCTGTTTAAAAGATTATTATAAGGAGAAATTATGAGAGGAGGTCGTATTGTACAAATTATTGGAGCTGTCGTTGATGTGGAATTTCCAGCTACGCAAATCCCTAAAATATACGATGCATTGCAGTTAATTGATAAAGATTTAATACTAGAAGTACAACAACAACTAGGTGATAACATAGTAAGAACTATCGCTATGGGTGCTACTGAA
The DNA here is from genome assembly GCA_929200515.1 of Candidatus Gorgonimonas leptogorgiae. Classification (GTDB taxonomy): domain Bacteria; phylum Pseudomonadota; class Gammaproteobacteria; order Pseudomonadales; family Endozoicomonadaceae; genus CAKMZJ01. Next base: position 4,095 of record CAKNAD010000133.1, read on the forward strand.
GGCTTGTCACGCGGACTTGAAGTAACAAACACTGGTAATCCGATACAAGTGCCTGTAGGAGAAAAAACCTTAGGCCGAATAATGGATGTTGTTGGTAATCCAATAGATGAAAAAGGTGCTATAGGTGAAGAAATAAAGCTACCAATTCACCGTAAACCACCAAGTTTTCAAGAACAAAAGCCAACTAGTGAATTGCTTGAAACTGGTATCAAAGTTATTGACTTAATGTGTCCTTTTGCTAAAGGCGGTAAAGTCGGGTTATTTGGTGGTGCAGGTGTTGGTAAAACAGTTAATATGATGGAATTGATCCGTAATATTGCTATTGAGCATTCCGGATATTCAGTATTTGCTGGAGTTGGTGAAAGAACTCGAGAGGGAAATGATTTTTATCATGAGATGAAAGAATCCAAAGTATTAGATAAAGTATCGTTAGTGTATGGGCAAATGAATGAACCCCCAGGCAACAGATTACGTGTAGCATTAACTGGATTAACTATATCTGAAAACTTTCGTGATGAGGGTCGAGACGTATTATTATTTATTGATAATATTTATCGTTATACCTTAGCAGGAACAGAAGTTTCTGCCTTACTTGGAAGAATGCCATCAGCTGTAGGTTATCAACCTACTTTAGCTGAAGAGATGGGACTACTGCAAGAACGCATTACTTCAACGAGAAAAGGTTCGATAACATCGATTCAAGCAGTTTATGTTCCAGCAGATGATTTAACTGATCCATCTCCAGCAACAACCTTTGCACATTTAGATGCTACTGTAGTTTTAAGCAGAGAAATAGCCTCTAAAGGTATATATCCTGCGATTGATCCTTTAGATTCTACATCTAGACAGCTAGACCCTTTAGTGATTGGTGATGAACATTATCAAACAGCTAGAAACGTGCAAAAAGTGTTACAGCGCTACAAGGATTTAAAAGATATAATTGCTATTTTAGGATTAGATGAGTTATCTGAAGAAGAAAAGAAAATAGTCTCAAGAGCAAGAAAAATAGAACGCTTTTTATCACAGCCATTTTTTGTTGCTGAAGTCTTTACTGGAACTCCAGGTAAATATGTATCACTACAAGATACTATACTAGCATTTAAGAATATCTTAGCCGGTGAATATGATGACTTGCCTGAACAAGCTTTCTATATGGTAGGCTCGATAGACGAAGTTATCGAAAAAGCACAAAAAATTTCATCATAGGATAATGTTATTTTCTATAGGAGGAATATAGTATATGGAAAAAACTATTTTTTGTGATGTAACTAGTGCTGAAGAACATAAGTTTTCTGGTGATATTCGCATGGTAATAGCAAGTGCTGCTAAAGGAGAAATAGGTATTTATCCGGGGCATACACCATTATTAAGCACGTTAAAACCGGGTCCTATTTATATAATATGTTCTGATAATACTGAGCAAATATATTATTTATCTGGTGGTTTTATTGAAGTACAGCCTAATTCAATATATGTTCTAGCAGATAGTGCAATCTCATCTACAGAACTTAATGAGTCAGAAGTGCTAAAAGCAAAAAAAGCAGCAGAAAAGTTATTACAAAATAAAGAAGCAAAGGTAGAGTATTCTAAAGTAATTGCAGAGCTATCTGAGTTATCTTCAAAATTAAAAACTTTAAGAAGTGTGGGTAAATATCTAAAGTAATCCCTCTTGAAGTTTATCTTCATTGCCGTAATTCCTTGTCTTTCAAGGCAAGGGTAGACAGTGGCAAATATTTATCAAATCTGTAGAAACTATAGTTAAATGGCTGTTATAAATACAACAAAAGTAGTTTAATTTTAAATGTTTGTTTATTATCCTTCCCTTTATTGAGAAATTATTTAATAGTGCGAGATGCTATTAAACCTACAATATAAATCTTTGGTAAGCTTATAAAAAAATTAATATATTAATGAACTAAAATATATTAAATATATCTATTGTTATTCTAATAGTAACAATAGAGATTTTTCATGATAAATGACACACAAAAAATAATAGAATGTTCATATTCAGAATGTAGCAATAACGCAAGTCAAAATTATACAACTACAAAACATTGTTTTCCACAAAGTAATCAAGATCAATCATCATTGCCTCACGGAATAAATAGTTTATCAAATCGTCTTGTAGCTGTTAGCGTTAATAATACTAGTTTATCAATTCTTCCTAATGTAAAATTAAGCAATGGTATATTAGTTACAGATTATACTACTGATAAAGATTTTGTTGCTAGATTAGAATCTATGTCATACGCAGAAGTAGAAAAGCTAAGTAATCAAATCAAGCAATATCCAAATGAATTCCCTATGCCTTGCATGGCAATAACAGCCAAACAAATTGATGAAAGCATAAATAAATTATTAAAACAACATAACTTAACCGCAGAAGAGCAACAAGATTTTATAAATTTGCAACAAGAACTTAGAGCATTAGCACCGCGCTATCCCTACAAACAATCATTAATTTTTGTATATAAATTTTTATTGTGTAAGTCATTTATTGAATATAGATTTCAAACGCAAGCAGTGGATATATATAAATCTATAAATCAACAATGTTCTTTACTTGTCACGGATGTTATAGCTGTTAGACGAATATCTAATTTTAAAAAGAATTGCTCTTTAAAAAAGATATTAAAACTTCCTTGGGGAAACATGCTTGAAATTGATAAAAACTTTGGTGATGAACTAATAAAAATATATAGTGGTATAGCTGTATCATATCAAGACTATGATGATGGCAAAGCCAGTCGTTATCCATTTAGTTTAGATGTAGCATTAATACCCTGTACCGATGAGCTGACAATAGCCAATCTCAATAAAACTTGGGGATTACCTGCTATTTGGCTTGTAGGTTGCTCAACTGCTGAAACTATTGATGCGGATAACTTCCATATGAGTTCAAGCGGATTTTTTGAACATGATTTATTTCATCTAAGCTTTAGAATAAGAAATACTAAGAAACATAAAATTTATCCTGAAGTAACAAACTGGGTTAAAAGTATTTATCAAAACAAGAGTTTATTAGAAAGCATTAGTATCATTAAATTTGCAGCTGTAGAACTTGCTATATTTTTAATAGCTCATGAAGATGTTAGTATAGGTAAATGTTCAAGTATAAAACAAGCACTAATAAATTTATCTGTTGATACTGAATTTACAGGCATAGATGGTTTAACGTTAGAATATGCTAAAATAACCTGCGATGATATTAGAATAGCTGCTAAATTTCTGTGTGAATTGCCAACTAAAGATCATACAAACGAAGAATTTTCTCAAGCTATATTGGAATTAAAAAACAATAAAATAAATCACATAGACTTTAACAGCATGCATTTAGCTAAATATCCAAAGACTCTTAGAATAGTAGATAAATTACCTCAATCAATTAGTGAAACAATAGAAGATGTAAAAAATAATATGGCAGATATAGAGCAACAAGGACTTAACTGTAGTTGCATTATAGCTAATTTAAGACGATACCACAGAAAACATAAATTTGATAAAAACGATAGTCTTTATCCTCAATTTATAGATAAAAATACATTCTTAAAAGAGGCATTGTTTGAAAAGGAAGCCAAGTTTACTATAGAAAAATATAGTGCAATTTTTGCCCAAGTTTAGTTTTTCAATTATTTAATTGCAATCAAATTTATCTGTCATATGTTTTAACCTTATTATATTTATTTATAATTATATTTTAACATATGACACGGATTTGTGAACACTACCGATTTAATAAACAATACCATTAATTAGTGAGTAATTCTTGCTCATTAAGGCTTAAGTTACTATTTTTAATTTCTTGTTTATATATTTTTAAGCATTCTGTACTAGTATTTTTAATTCCTACTTGCAAGGCAGTTTCTCCAGCTTTGTTTTTTCCTAGTAATATATGAACTTTATTTTCACTTGTTAAATCACTATTTAAAACAGCTGTCATAATTAGTTTTAATCCTTCTATATAATTATTAGCAAAAGCTATATATAAAGCTGTATTTCCGTTTATAT
>CAKNAD010000134.1 GCA_929200515.1 Candidatus Gorgonimonas leptogorgiae
ACTAAACCTACGAAACACTGCCTTGGCTAAAAACTTATAATCACTTGCTGAAAACCCGCATTTCCAACTTCCACGTGTATATCTATTATTTAGTTGCAGCTACTTCTTCTGGCTTTTTAGTGAATTTGTCATAAAAGTATTTTATGCCACTAGTACCATAACTAAATATATCATACACTACTAGTTTAGTGCACATAGTGGATTTAAAGAAAATATTAGGAAAAGTAGAAATTAAACATTTAACCTCAATTTTATTACTATATACAAAGCTGGTTAATAACTCGCCAACTGTTTTAGATTTTGAAAATAAAGTAATAAAAGATTCTGTATATAGTTTATTAGATGAAGACTCTAAATAGGCAACTAATGGCTCTAAGGCTTTAGAGCTAAAAACATCTTTTAAGTAAATAACATGTTGTTCTTCAGTTTCTGGTGCAGATTTATCATTTTTATTGTATGATAGATCGAAGGTGTAATCTGGCTTTCCAGCTTCGTTTAGTATTTGAATACATACTGGCGATTTATAGAATATTTGTATCCGCTTAGCAGGAACCATAACCAAATTTTTACCTCCGTTTGATGTATATAGCTCTATATCACCGTATTTACTTACATGATTATATAGCTTGTGTAGTACATCTTGGCTATCTTTAGGTATTGTTACATCGCTTTTTTTAGTTATTAAAATGCTAGAGTTGTATGGTTGGATATTAAACAAGCTTTCAAATTCTGTAGATAAAGCTACAGATACACATGGAAGCATTATTAATGTTAATACAAAAAACCTATAGGTTGCTATTGTATCTTTATACATAATTTCTACCTCTTTTATATGTATTATGTTATTAGAATTATCATATGAAGTGTTATCAACATTATTGTTTTTAATTGAAACACTTTAGCATAATACAAAATATAAACAATATATGCAATAATAATATTATATTAACTTTTCTTTTATGGTGAAATATGAACAATATAAAATGTTATAAAAAATTTGCAATAGCTAATAGCATAATTGCACTACTGTTGTCTTTCTGTTATATACCTAACGCTGTAGACTCTCCAAATAACCTCATAGAATTACTTTTTCTAGTTACAACACATATAGGTTATGTTGCTCTTTTAACTGCAATTTGTAGTATTGCTTTATTGCCTGTTGTAGTTCTTCCGCGTATTATTATGCAACCAATTCTGGCTGTTGCAAGCTCTATATTATTAGTAGCACTATTACTAGATATTATTGTTTACTCACACTTTAAAATGCACTTGTCTGTTATTTCTCCAGCATTATTAGCATTAAAAGCTACTGATTTGCAACGCTTCGAATCTATTATTTTTATAGCAACTTTTATAGCTATTGTTTTATTTGAATTATATTTAGTTAGTCGTTTTATAAAACAAAACAGCAATATAAATAACAAATATAATTATATTTTTGCTTCAATAATTAGCATATGCATGCTAATAAGTTATAGTTTATTTGCAATTAACAACCATGAAGCTCAGCAAAAATTTGTTAAAATTACTAGTTATGTTGCCTTGTTTAATGCAACTAATGAACTTGATCCATTATTAAAATTAAATAATATAAGCAGCAATAAAATGTTAGCAGTATCAACACTTGCATTTCCGCAAATGCATAACAAAAACTATAACATAAAACCAATAACTTATAATAATGTGGCAACTCCTAAAAATATTTTAATTATTGGCATAGATGCATGGCGTGCCGATAAACTTAACCCAACAGATACCCCTTGCTTATGGAAGTATGCACAAAAAGGTAAAATATTTAATAATCATATGGCGGCAGCAAACAATACTAAAGCCTCTACTTTCGGGTTATTCTATGGCATACCAGCAGATTATTTTGAGTTTGTTACCGCTACCAAGCAGTCTCCTGTTTTAGTAGATAGACTACAGCAGTTAAATTATCAACTAGGAGTGTTTTATTCTGCTAGCATAGACGATATCGAACTAGATAAAAATATATTTGCTAAAGTAGCAAATCTTAGACCAGGATCAACCGCTAGCACTCCAGCTCTGCGTGATCAACAAGCAACCGATGACTGGATAAACTGGTATACAAATTGCAATAAGAAGCTACCAATGTTTAGTTTTATCTTTTATGATTCTGTGCACGAATATGATTTTCCTCCAGAATATAATCAAGAACATACTCCTTTACGTGGCGAAAAAAGATACTGCGAAATAGCAGCAGAATATGGCCAAGATATCATGAACCAACTATATAGCATTAGCACTAGCTATGTAGACTCCCTTGCCGGACAAGTACTAGATAAACTAGAACAAACTGGCGATCTTGAAAATACGCTAATAGTTATAACTTCCGATCATGGTCATGAATTAGATGATTACAACCATGGTTCTTGGGGGCATGGCACTAATTTATCTTCAGCACAATTACATGTACCTTTCGTGATTATCGATAAAAAATTTAATAATACTGATGAACCAATAGAATCTGACAAATTAACTAGTCATTTTGATTTAGTGCCAACCTTACTAACCGAATATTTAGGCGTTACAAATGATACAGAAGACTATTCCATTGGTTATAATTTACTTAGAGAGGATTTAGAACATAAATGGGTATTAGCATCAGGGCGCGATAAATATCTAAACTACTTTGGGGTTTGTGACGAAAATTATAGAGTTAAATTACTTCCTTCTGGATTTTATCGTTTGTTTGATACTAATAACAATGTGCTACCAGAAATAAATTTAAATTATAATCAAATTAATCAGGCTTTTAATTATATTAAAAAATTTATTCATTAATACAAGTGAAAGATTAAAATGTTAAGTTGCCAAGGCTAAATAAAATGATTTAATTCAAGTGCATTTTAAAATGTTTTAACGATGAAGTAGATTTTTTTAATAGCCCTGAAACCTAGCATTTCCATCTGCCACCTGTATATAGTATTATATAACAGGAAGTTTTATTGTATTACAGTATAATAAAATATTTATATAACTGTTTGATGGTTTTTGATTAAAAGAGGGCAACTTCATAACAATACACATCTTCTAATTTGATATTAATAGTGAAAAAATTTAGTTAATTTGGAATAACTCATGCTTGTGCTTTTTCTTATAGTTTTATCTGTTACTTGTTTTAATGCTTATTTGTGCATATTGGAATCTTCTCTAGTTAGCATTGATGATTTACGCTTAGTAACTTTATTGCGCAAGCACCCAGCTAACAAAGAATTAATAAAAAGAATGTTTCTTAAACGCCGTGAATGTATTTCGGCACTATTATTAATTAATAATATCGGTGGCATTTTAGGCAGTACTTTTGCCGGCACTGTTGCTACTAATTATTTAGCTGGCGGCTATTTAGCATTATTTACCATTGTTACTGCTTATGTTATTACCGTTTTTGGTAAAATACTTCCTAAGTTATTTGGCATGCAAGATGCAGAAAAAATAGTTGTAAAGCACATTTCAATAATATATTGGCTCGAAAGATTAACCTACCCACTCAGAAAATTAACTTTATTTTGGGCAAAGCTTTTCCCTAAAAAAATAGAAGAACAAGCAGATACCGACGACCTGCTTTCTATAATTAAGCACTTTAATGCTAAAGGCATAATCGGTAAAAGCGAAACCTCAATTGCTCAGTCAGCACTTAAAGCTAAAAATAAAACCTTAAAAGACTTAGAGTCTGAACCTGTACATACTTTGCCTTACGGTTCGACTATTGGCTCTATTGAGCATTTAGTAAGCACGAGTCCACAAAAAAGATATTTAGTTATAAAAAATGGCGTTCCAGAAGGCATGGTGCTGTACCACAAAATATTAGAATGTTTAGTCTATAAAAAACAAAATGTTTCTGTAGATGAAATAATGCACAAGGTTGTTGTATTACCAATAGAAACCTCATTATTAAGTGCTATAAAACAGTTTCATCCACAAAGAGCAGCACAAGTTATAGTTAAAACTACAAAAAATGACAATACTAATTTTAAACGTATTACCGCAAAGAAGATTTATCGAGCATTAATTGGTGCCGATGACGATTCTTAATTACTGCTGCTTACTAGCTTTTATTTCAAATATCACCATTACTAATAATGTAACTAAGAATATAGCTATAGTAATACCTAATTGATTACTGTTGCCAGTAAGTTGTTGGTAACTCCAAGGCGATAAATTAGGTTGTACTTTTATGGCTTTAATAGTTAAATCTGTTGCATGTTGCTTCCATGGCCAAACCTTTGCTAATGCACCTATCATTAAACCAGTTAAAAAAGATAACGTTAGCGCATGATAACATTTTAATAACCAACTAAGTACTTGCGAAAAAGTTAATATACCTACTATACAACCAGATGCAAAAATAGCTAATAAGATAATGTCTAATTCCTTAACGGCAACAATGATTTCAGGATATATACCTAATAATAACAAAATAAAGCTTCCTGAAATTCCGGGTAAAATCATCGCACAAATAGCAATAGCTCCAGATACAAACAGATTCATTGGAGTGGCCGCTAAATGTAATGGTAACATTACAGATAAACAATAGGCAGTCGCCGCACCTAAAATTAGTGTTAATATATTTACCAAGTTATATGATTGGATTTTTCTAATCATATGAATGCTAGAAGCAAAAATTAGACTAAAGAAAACAGACCAAGTAATTATTGGAAAATTAGTTAGCATATAACTTACCACATGTGCTAAAGAAAATACACTTAAGAGAACTCCACTAAATAACACTAATAAAAAATTGCCATCTATTTGTTGCCAAGCCTTAGCAATACCCGAATTTTTGATGGTTAACAATATTTTGGGGTTGATTTCTTTTAAAGCATTAATTAACCGCTGATAAATTCCTGATATAAAAGCAACAGTTCCTCCTGAAACTCCTGGGACTATATCTGCTGCCCCCATCAAACAACCAGTTATAAAGATAAATAATTTTGATTTTTGTAAATCCATAAAGCAGTTGCTCCTAAAGATTAAATATTGATATATATACACATACAACATTCTAAACTGCAATCGGCATTAATTAAAGAATTAGCAACTAAATTATTGATATTTTAAATGATTTTTTCTGCAAAACCTGCTGGAAAAATTGGTTGCGATGAAATATCTGAATTTTTATATATATGATGGAAGTGCGGATTTTCAGCAAGTAATTATAAGTTTTTAGTCAAGGCAGTGTTTCGCAGATTTAGTCGACACTAAACCAACAAAATACTGCCTTAAAAAAATTTTATTTAATAAACTAAAAGTTCTTGTAGCATATTCTTTACTTCAGTAGCTGTTGGTCTAGATGCTGGATTTGGTTGGTTACACTGATTTATTATATCAATTAACTTTTGAATTACCTCAGTGCTATCTTGTTTTAGCTTGCGAAAATAATAACCAAAAATATCTTTAGTTTTATAATACAAACAAAACGAACCAGAAAAAGAAAATCCATGTGCTAATTTAGATGTTAGCTGATAAGGATAACGATTGAAGCATGATAATTTATACTTTTGTGAGTCAATGTAAGTATAGATATCGTCATGACTTTTTAAGTCTGAGCGATTATTACTTTGATCTAAAGCAAAAAGATATAACAATCCATAAAATAGCATACCTAGTGAATAAATATCACTACAAAAGGTTAAATTTGTAATATAAAATAGTCCACCTAAACACATAGGTGTTTTAATTTCAGGAGCACAACCATTAAAATCATCTATTATTATTTTTGTGTTTTCACTTGCTTTAATGTCGTTGCGAATAAAACTTTCAAACCCTAATAAAACCATTCTATCTTTTAATGTAAATAAATTAGTTAACTTTATTTCACCAATCACTATATTTTTTTGGTGTAGTATTTCTACAGCCTCAGTAATTTTATACATATGAGTTAATAATTTTTTTATATCATGATGTGTCTCATAAAGAATAGTATTAAATAAAGTGTTATCTGGTATCTCTAGCAGGGTGATGTTTCTTTCAGTCAAAGTATTTAATATAATAGGATTGTTAATAGATTCATGTAGCGATAATTGCTTAGCAACTGATCTTGCGATATCAAATAATTGATTCATTGCTAATAAAGTTTTTTCCGTAACAGTTTTTGGTTTATTTTTGTCATCGATACGCATATAGTATGGTTTATCTTGTAATAACAACAAAGATTCTTTATTTATAACTGGTAGCATGCCTTCTTTAACTACATTTGATTGAGTTTTATCTGTTATTTTTATATATAAATAGTTAGAAAAATCAGTATTATATATTGGGCTTGCTTCTATATCTACCTCATAATATTTATTCTGCAAAGTTGTATTATTGAATAACCGTAATATATATTGTTCTTTAATATCGATATTATCTTTTGTAGTAATATTGCGTGTTAATTTATATGCTTTTTCTGCAAAACCTGCTGGCGAAATTGGTTGCAATGAAATACCTGAAGCTTCATCTTTGAGCTTATACATAGCATTTAATAAACTTTGTTCAAAGTTGCTATTTGGATCTAATACGTTTACATATAATGTTTGCTCGGTTTCATCGGCTAAAAGATTATTGCTGTGCCATACAAGTAATAGCATTAAAGGATAAAAAAAATATTTCCACATTTGCATAATTAGTTCCTGTTTTATTGTTATTAATTAGATATTTTTATTAGTTATTAATTCAATTTTAATTTTGTATCTATACTCGTGGCAGTTGGCAAACCTAGAGTTTTCACCTGCCAGATATATAAAAGGTTATCTAGCATATTCTTTACTTTAGTAGCTGTTGGTCTAGCTGCTGGATTTGGTTGGTTACACTGATTAATTATATTAGTTAATTCTTTGAGTATATCAGCGTTGTCTTCGTTTTCTGGTAAATGACGAAAATAATATCCTACAAAATGTTTATAGCTATAAAAAAGATTAAAAATACAAATAGGAATTTTAGCTTGTAGTCTAGATATTAACCAATCAGGATATCTATTAAAACAAATTAAATTTATTTTTTTATTGTCAAGTACTCCAATACTGTAAAAAGTATCATCTTGTATTAAGTCATTAATACTAAACGACGATCTCGAAGCAAAAAGATATAACATATCAGCAAACAACGTACCTAAAGAATAAATATCACTAGATGTTGTTGCCTCTGTATTATAATAATTGTGGTCATTTTCTGTAAAAGGTATTCTAATTTCAGGTGCATGATTACAGGAATTGCTAATAATTATTTTGCTATTTTGCTTTTTGGTACTATTAATTGTATTAAAACTTTCAAATTTGGCTAAAACAAGTTTACCATGTAAAATAAATAAATTAGCTAAATCTATGTCACCAACAGCTATATTATTATTATGCAAAAACTCTAGCGCACTAGTAATTTTATACATATGAATTAATAATTTTTTTATATTATGATGTGTATCATAAAGAATATCATTAAATAAGGTGTTATCTGGTATCTCTAGCAGGTTGATGTTTTTTTCGGTAAAAGTCTTTAATATAATAGGATTATTAATAGATTCATGTAGCGATAATTGCTTAGCAACTGATCTTGCGATATCAAATAATTGATTCATTGCTAATAAAGTTTGTTTCTTAGCTTCTTCTAGATTTGCTTCGTCATCGCTACAGCTATAGTCTGGTTTATCGCGTAATAACAGCAAAGATTTTTTATTTATAAATGGTAGCATGCCTTCTTTAACTAGATCTGATTGAGTCTTATCTGTTATTTTTATATGTAAATAGTTAGAAAAAGCAGTACTATATATTGGAATTTCTGTTATATTTACCTCAACATCTTTATTATACAAAGTTGTACTATAAAATAACCGTAATATATATTGTTCTTTAATATTGGTATTATCTTTTGTAGTAAAACAGCGTGTTAATTTATATGCTTTTTCTGCAAAACCTGCTGGCGAAATTGGTTGCAATGAAATACCTAAATCTTTAGCTTTAATGCCATAATAAGCATTTAATAAATTTTGTTCAAAGTTGCTGTTTGGATCTAATACGTTTACATATAATGTTTGGTCTGCTTCATTTTCTTGATCTGTTTCATCGGCTAAAAGATTATTGCTGTGCCATA
>CAKNAD010000135.1 GCA_929200515.1 Candidatus Gorgonimonas leptogorgiae
CAATAATAAAACTATCTTTTACTAAATCTAAAAACTTACAATCATTTATATTTTTGATTTTTGTTAGAGCAAGCACTAATGTATCCAACATAATACTGTTTACTTCAAACTGTTGCTTTTCAGGCAATTTCACTGTTAATATATTATGAATATTTATAAAAAACGCATAGATAAAAATAATCTCATCTTTTCTGATTAAATTATCATACTGGTCGAAGTCTATATGCAAAAAAAATTTACTTAAAGCCAGCACAAAAGCACTTTTTTCGTCTTGATCCAAATAATCTTCAAAATACTTTTGATCAATTATACTATAATTACTTTCTGTACCAAACAATTTACTAAAGACTGAAAATGGTAAATTTATCTTGCTATCAACTAAATTCATTATTTGTGCCATCTGCAAAATTGATTTGCCGTCAAGATTATCCAATAAATAAGTAAGAACATCATTATTTATTGCTATATTGAATCTATTTAGTTCATCTATGGTAATGACATCATATTCAAGTAATAAGCTTGATATCTGCATATTATTTTTACCAAGAAGATAGCTACCTGATATTTCTTCATATTTTTTAATATGTTTATTTGATAATATAGGCACACGATTATTTAAATTAACCTCAAAATACTCGTTTTCAACAAAGAATCTAGCATAATCTACCATATAAAGAGAATCACGTAGCAGAACAGTTAAAATACCACCTTGGTTAATTAATTGATTAAAAGAATAATTGTCAGTATGCCCTGTATTTAATAGTTGATCTTTTCTTTTCATCATTCCTAAAAAGTCAAAAAAAGTTTTTATTTTTATTTCAGGTTGATAACTTAGCCTTGTTGCTCCCTGCAATGCAATACTTGTAATCAGCATATCCATTTTATCTTCCATATCAGCAGATAAAAAATTTATAATTTCTTGGTTTTTTATAGTTACAGAAAAATAATCGCCTAATTTTAATTCATAGTTGCCATTTTCTAGCTGCCTTTCTTCAAAACAATTTTGTAAACTTGGAGCTAAATAAAATAACCTAATATATTTATCAAATATTTCTGTATCGCTAAATTTATCTGCATATAGCTTTGCTTGTTGTAAATCAATTAATAATTGTTTAGCTGGCTCCTCTAAAGTATTATAAAATTCGCTATTTTCTTCAACATCACCACCTTCTTCAATACTGCTAGTCTCCATAATGCCGCTATCTTCTTCAGCATCAATACTTTCTTCAGTAGCACTATTTTCTTCAACATAGACATTTTCTGCAGTATCACTATTAGCTCTATTTATTGTATCTTGTGGTAGTATGCGGCCTACATCAATGTGGCTACTACTAACAATATTGTGTCCTTCTGTTTCACTAACACTACGCTCACATATTGTTTGATAACTTTTTATATATTGCTTAATATCTGACACATAAACATCATTAGGTATGCTATCATAAGAGGTATTTGCTTGGTTTATCGCTAAATTTGTTTGCGTGCTATCGGTTTCTTTTGGAAAGTTGACATATAATTGAAAATTTATAGAGCTATCTAGAGCTTGAAATAAATTCAGTTGATTATGGGCTTCAGTATAAAGTAATTTAATAAATTCATCGTAAGGTAATTGATTATCTAGCGGTATAGGGTATGTGCTATTTCCTGGAATATTTATAACAATTCCGAAATTTTCTTTGTTGTTTGGCTTAGCAAGTTCATAAGACCTTTCAAAAACATTAGCAATCATCTGTTTTACTTGATCACTATCCATTGCAAAGTTTTTATATGCACCAGCATCAGGCATTATATTAACATAATTTATCCTGTTTTTTGCTAACTCTTGTCTACTAGACCGAATAGATTTGATGTGTTTATTTAATGGGCAAGGTAAATAAAAGCCATTTCCCATATTTGAAGCATCTATTACTGGGGATGTTTTAAATCTTAGTTTTAAAGGTGTTATAAAAGAAATAATTGATATAATAACATTTATGATAAGATTATATGCATATCTAACTTTACTAGGCGCAATATCTTCTATTTTTAACTTATTCTCAACTAAAGTTGCATCGTTTGTAATAAGTATATCCCCATTAACTACTTCGCTTCTAATTTTATTATACTTCCCACTAATATCATCCATAGCATACTCCTTTATTGCTATTTCTATTGAATTTGTCCGGCTGGCTTAATGCTTCTTATTTTTAAACTATATTGTTACTTTTTTAGTTTAGCATAATTAAAACAACTATATAAATCTATACACTGCTTGCTTTTAAGTTTTTTGTGTAGTTTACCCATAGTAGCCCATAAAAGCTATTTACTTTATAAAAATATACAGTTATAATGGGAAATTCTTTTAAGTGTGCTTTAATATTTTTCAGTTTTTATTGAGCTAACATTCATTAATATCTAAAAATTCTATTTGTAAATTATGTAATCAAAACCTATTATTAATCTTGATATTATAAGGAAATTATTATCATGTCTCATGTATCACCTACTAACTTACAGTGTCACAATCTAAACTATTACAATGAAGCTTCAGATGACGTTGATTTAAGTAGATCGCCTACTAATCCCGTTGGTGTAACACTAGGAACAAACAAAATACAATTGCAATATGGGTCACAAAATAATAAGCCTATCCATGGATTTTCTGTTAAAAAACTCTCGCATATAGACTTGTTTAATACTACTGAAGATGCAGTAAATCCTAACCAAGAACCACCTAGGCAGTGTCCCCCAACATCAGAAACACATAACAAAGATCTTTATCAATTTGCATATTTTGGGGCTATTAAACAAGCATTACAATATACAAAGAAAAATAGCGCTATAGAGTTAGTTGAATCGATATATAGCAAAAGCAACGGTTTAGATGAGTTTAAGTTTAATATAATAAAATACATTGGCTTACATGAAGAAGCACCGGGACAATTAGTTTCGATAGCGAGCAAAGCATATAATAATTTAGCAGCTAATAAACAGGGTTTTATCTCGTTTGGTAGCTACTTTTTAGCTATACATCTCTTAGTAAAAGAAAAATACCTACCAACAAAAAATGCTATCCATTTAATGCGGACACTTATAAAATCTTCTACCAACCTTAAAGACTTTTGTAGTCGTCTTAATGATACAACCTCCGGCATCACAAAAGCACAAAAAAAATCTTTAATGGATGTATGCCGAGACTTGTGCAGTAAAAAAATATACATCGATATTAATATCGTAAAAGAAAAAATTCAACAAATCTGCAAACATAAATCTTTTGCATTTCATGAAGCCTGTAATAAATTAATAGAGTTTGCCAGAAGATCTAATGATGTTAATAATTTCAACATGCTTATAGATGTTTTTTTTAAAGAAACACCACTTGCTGAATATGCAATGATATCAGCTGAAGATTTAGCTAATTCCCCTGATATTAGCTTTTCTACAATGCATAACTTTACACAGACTTGCTGGTTTAACGCAATCTGTAAATATATACTGCCAACCGTTGAAGACAACAATGATATTGTTCAACTGCTAACAGACGCCGTAATAAAATGCGACACTAATACCAATGAAGGCATATATGCTAGATTCCTACTGCAATCACTTCAAGCAATTTTTATAGATTTAAAAAACAACACACCAGTTAATATTCAAATTGCTAACTTTTTTAAATCTCTTGCTATGTACAACCACAAAGTTACTGAAGAAGCTGTTAATACCACACAAGATAAAGCTATTAAATCTATTTTTAAGCTTATAGATAATGCTTTTAATGAAACAAATCACCTAGATTGTAGTAAGATAATATCACAGGACGCGGAAGAGTTTTACGGTTTTTTATCTGACTTAATCGGAATAAACAGCGCCTCCAATACCATCTTTGCTGAAAACACAACAGAATATCGGATCAGCTCTATAGATTTACTACTACATGGTATTATACTAGATCAAGATTTAACTTTTTCAGTAACAAGAGAGCATAAAGATGAGATTACTATATATCAAACTACAGACGATACACCCACACAAGAGTTAATACCCATTAACAGATTTAATGATATTCTCAGTAGAGCAAAAGGTATACCAGAAGATGTTTTAGAGGATATAACACAGCAACTTTCATTTTGTAAAAATCAACCACAATCAATAGAAGCAGAAGTTAAACCAACAGAAAAATTTTTTGCTAATATCGATCAGTTTAACCAATCTGTAGTTCGTACTTCTTTCTATAAATGGGAAAACAACCAGCAAACTATTGACACCGATAAAATAACAGCTGTAATTAATAGGTTTTTTCCAGATTTTATAATGCCAATAACCGATGAACAAACTAAAGAATTATATGATGTAAAGTTCAAACCGACTTCAATACTAATGCGTAGAGGTAATCATGCTGCCGGGCACTTTTTTGCAATCAGCGTAAGAAGTAGCGATAACAAGCTATTTATACACAATGACAGTATAAATTGGGCACTAGAAGATGCTCTAATTAAAAATAGTGATAATAACTTAGAAGGGCAAGCGGTTACTGATTTTAAGAGCTTTAGTCCTAAAGATCAATTACTTGCTTATATAAAACAAGAAGCTGTGTACCCGATAAATATAAGGTTTGCCGTAGCTAGTAAAGACAAAAAATAGCCATAGGCATTATACAGGTTACACTTGAAACTGCATAGGATGAAAGAACAATTTTGCACAAATATTAAAAACTTGTTCTTTGACTATTGCTTTTAAAAAAAAACCATGTACACTCCCATACATAATAGTAATGTGCTTATTTATTAAGTTTTCTATTGTATGGAATAAAAAAAGCTTGCAATTGCTATCTATTTATTTATAATAGCTGTTATTGAATTGCTTCGTTGGGTCTGTAGCTCAGTTGGTTAGAGCGCACCCCTGATAAGGGTGAGGTCGGCAGTTCGAGTCTGCCCAGACCCACCACTAACAACGTAATTTATTTCATGTATGGGGCTATAGCTCAGCTGGGAGAGCGCCTGCTTTGCACGCAGGAGGTCAGCGGTTCGATCCCGCTTAGCTCCACCATTTTACAAAGCCCAGCTTTTTATCATATCTTACTTCTTTATGTAATTATGGATATTATCTATTCCTAGTTAATTATATTTTTGACTCCATTTTTAGAAATAAAACACAATCTTAAAAAGCTTGCACGCTAACTAATAGCTATTATTCTTTTCCTTTCTTATTTTACAAAATAAATTAATTAAATTAATATATACACATGGCAGTTGGAAATGCGGGGGTTTCAGCAAGTGATTATAAGTTTTTAGCCAAGGCGGTGTTTCGCAGTTAGTGTCGACGAAATCAAGAAATACTAACGTAGGATAAAAGCTTAGAAGGCTTGCCCTCTGGGGCTATTAAAAAGATTTAATTCATCGTTAAAACACTTTGAAATGCACTTGCATTCGGGCAGTATTTTGCCTCGAATTAAACCATTTTACTAGCCCCCTGAAACCTAGCATTTTCACCTGCCACGTGTATAGATATTTGTATATCAAATTAATCTTTTAATGGAATAATTAGCATGTCTAAAATCACTTTTCAGCCTTCACGGTTACCAAACACTCCACAATCCCAATCTCAGCCTACTAATCAAAATAATACTAATACAGGAACTACTGCGGATAATAGATTGGTAAGCACCGCTAATGTAGAACAAAAAATTTTAACCAACACAGGGCAACACTTTGAAAAACCTCTTGTCTCTGAAGACAAGAAACCATCTGTCGCTAAAGTAATACAAGATTTACAAAAAACTTATTTTACCGTATCGTAACAAACCCAAAGATCTAAGTGCATAGGAATGAAATAATTAGACAGATGTTCGTTCTAATTAATAATCTAAAACTACAGAAGGTCAAAATAATTATGTTATACATAAGGATAATCAGAAAAAATATTAGAAACCTCAAAAATATTAAGTAAAGCACTAATGGAAGATCAATTCTATAAGATAGCAGAAGGGCTTCACAAAACTGAAGATAATTTCCATATCGCAACAACTAACTTACACTTCTATAAAATATTATCTAGCAAAAAACTATGAAATTATTCCGAATATTTAATAAAATTAACCAAATAAATATTATTGAAGTAGCAATTAAACCATTACTTGCTAAGGGATCGATAATTTATACAAACTAAAATTAATTTAAAACTATATATTGATAACTTTTTATAGTATGTGTATTGTATTTTTATTAATTTTTCTGTAAACTCTATCTAGAGTCATTAGGCTGGGTAGTCGCTTTTACTTTTTTTGTAGAAGAGGAAAGTCCGGGCTCTACAGGGTGAAGCGCCAGGTAACTCCTGGGAGGTGAAAGCCTACGGAAAGTGCAACAGAGAATAGACCGCCAGTTTTTACTAATTGGTAAGGGTGAAACGGTGCGGTAAGAGCGCACCGCACAGTTGGTAACAACTAGTGGCATGGTAAACCCCGCTTGGAGCAAGACTAAATAGGAATCCTATGGTGTTACCCGCACTGGATTCGGGTAAGTTGCTAGAGGTGCTTGGTGACAAGCATCCCAGATGAATGACTACACAGGTATTGCAAAATACTAGACAGAACCCGGCTTATAGGCCTATTGACTCTACAAATTTTCTACTTAAAAGTCTTTATCCCTCAAAAATAACGATAGCATAGCAGGCTATTTTATATACCTATGGAAAATTCGTGAATTTATCTATAACCAAATTTTATTATTTTACTAAGAGCACAAACAATGCAACTAGAAAAAAATCATAATACATGCATACAGTTTATTTTTTGTTGTGCTTTGCTATCCTTAGAAATGATAATTTTTTTATCTAACGATATGTTCCTGCCTGCAGTCCATGAAATTGCTACAAAATTTACAATTAATCAAGCCACAGCTCAACAATCTGTAACGCTGTGGTTTATTGGCTCTGCAATGATACAATTAATGTCAGGGCCTTTAGATGAACGTTTTGGACATAAAAAAACTTTAATAGCCGGAATTTTAAATTTTACTCTAGCATCATTGATGTGTTTTTACGCCACTAACTATACAATATTTTCTATAGGTCGTTTTTTTGAAGGTGCCTCTGTAGGTTTAATTCTAACAGCGGGGTATTCATTAATACATGAAACCAATAGTAGCATAAAAGCTATTAAAACAATCTCTATTATGCGAGCTTTTTCTATAATTCCAGCTGCTATAGGGCCCACTATCGGCGCTATCTTTATATCTTTTTTTAATTGGCAGTCAATGTTTCTTTGGTTTACATTGTTAAGTTTCTGCTTGGCAATTATATTTTATTTTTATACACCACCATGCAAGCAGAATCTATCTACTACTATTAACATAAAACAAATCATTTCTTCATATTTACGTATGTTCAAAACCAAAAAAATGATGGGGTATGCAATATCCTCAACTTTCATTTTGATGTTATTAGTATTTTGGATTGTTGAATCAGTAAAAATTATTATTCAGCATAATCAGCAAAGTATTAAAACATATGGCATTATTCAATGTTCGGTTGCCTTAATGCTCTCTGTAGGAAGCATGTTTGCTGCTAAAATAAGCAAATCTGCTAACTTAAAGCTATCTATTGCTAGTATTCTAAGTATAAACTTTTTATGTATGACACTAGGGTATGCCTTATTAAGAATATTTAAAATTCCTATTAGTTTTTCAGCTATTTTAGTGGGAATTACTTTTCTATGTTCTGGAACTATTAGCGAAATATTAAACAGACTAGCAATAGAGAGTTCTCCAGAAAGTGTAGGAATGAGTAATTCTTTTATTATTGCAGTAAGGTCTATTGGTGCATCAGTTGCTTGTTTAATTGGCGGTTTAGTATTAATTAATATGCAAACTTTCTTTGCAATATCGTCTATATATACTTTTATATCTTTAATTATTTTTATTCAATACAAAAAAGTCACCCTTAAAGAAATATCATAATTGAGCTTTTTTATATTGAACCCACTTTAAAACACGAATTTTTAAAGATTGTATGCATAAAATGGTGGTGCTTCTAAAATGTTGATAAGCTTTTAAT
>CAKNAD010000136.1:0-5949 GCA_929200515.1 Candidatus Gorgonimonas leptogorgiae
ACTACACCGCTTTCTTCGCAAAATTGTTTGAGTTCGTCTTGCTTTAAGGTTTTTTTATACTCTTCGCAATAAACAATTCTGCTAATACCTGCGGCAATTAAATTCTTAGTGCATTGTTCACACGGGCTATGAGTAACATAGGCTGTAGCTCCATCGATAGAACTACCTGTTCTGGCAGCCCAAATAACCGCATTAAGCTCAGCATGTATTTCGTGCCTTAATGACCAACTATGATGGTCTTCACAGTTAACCTCATTACAGTTTTTATAGCCCGATGGGGTGCCATTAACACCTGTGGATAAAACTCTACCATTTTTTACAAGTAAACAACCCACTTGCAGACTAACACATTTAGATAATTTAGATAAAGAAAAAGCCATTTCCATATAAACGCCGTCGATATCAAGCATTTTTAGTTATTTCCAAATAATTAAATATTATTGATACAACTCAGGTTATATCGAATGATGCTTATTGTATTATGTTTATCTTTAAAATACCATAGGCATTCCTGATGTATTTTTCCTTGAATTAAATCTTTTTACTAAGATCTGAAAAAATATATCTTTAAGTAGAAGCTGTATAAAACATACATAAGTAAAAACATTAATAAATGTATTTACTTATGCGATGTATACTTAATATTTATTAAATAGAAAAACAACATCAATACTAAAAACACAAAGTATTCTTTATACAGTAGGATTACATATGAAAATATTTCTTTTAGTTGCTACGAATTATGGAGCAGGGTTAACATCAATTAGTCTAGGTTTATTGCATAAGCTAGAAAGCCTTGGTTATAAAACTGGTTTTTTTAAGCCCGTTTCACAAACAGATGATCCTATAGATCAATCAACAAAACTAGCTTCAGTATTAACTAATAATATTATACGGAGTAATATTTCTTGTACACAGGCACGATCAATGTTAGCAGATGGCAACCAAGAGTTGTTAATGGAAGAAATAATAGAGTCTTTTGAAAACCAAAACAATAACCTAGACTCATTAGTAATAGAAGGTTTAGTGCCAACTAGACACCTACCATATGCTAATCAAATAAATACTGCAATTGCTAAAGCTATGAATGCTGATGTATTTATTGTGTCAGATGGCTCAGCAACATCTGATACATCAGTTGCTGATGCTATAAATATTACTGCTAGTATTTTTGGGGTGAGTTACCAAAGCAATATTATAGGCTATATAATCAACAAAGCTGAAATAGATAATAACTCAACTAATTGTACTAAAAAAATAACTAAAGGTATCAAAAAAAAGCTCAAGTGTTTTGCGGTTATTCCCTATAAACCGGAGTTTACCGCTCCAGTAATGAGCGATTTAGTAGCTGATTTAAATGCTAGTATAATTAATGAAGGCGATTTAGCCACAAGAAGAGTTATGTCTTACACTTTAATAGCAAGAACTGTTGAAAATTCGGTTGCTGCCATAAAACCAGGGAATTTAATCATTACCCCAGCAGATCGCAGTGATATAATTTTAGCAGCTTGTATGGCTTCATTAAGTGGCGTGCGTTTAGCCGGTCTGTTGTTAACAGGGGGATTGGAGCCATCAGCATCAATTATGAATTTATGCAATGATGCTTTCAATGCAGGGTTGCCAGTAATTGCAATTGACCTCAATTCTTATTCAACTATAGCCTTAATTGATAGACTACCTAAAAAAATATCTATTTCAGATAAAGATCGCTTAATTAAAATAACTAATGAAATAGCTGAAAAAATACATAGCGAAGATATAAAGCACTACTTTAAAGGGGTTTCTAGGGCGTCGCTGTCTCCGGCAGCTTTTCGTTATCAGCTTAGAAAAAAAGCCAAGCAACATAGAAGATCCATTGTATTGCCTGAAGGTACAGACCCTAGAATTATAGAAGCTGCTATTGTCTGCCATAAACGAGAAATAGCTGACTGTGTATTATTAGGAAACCCAGATGAAATTTGTAAAACCGCTGAAGATTTAGGGTTAAGTATACCAGAAGGTCTAAGAATTAAGAATCCTGACGATTTTAGAGCCAGATATTCTGAAAAACTGGTAGAAATACGTAAAACTAAGCAACAAATAAATAAACAAATGGCATTATCTATATTAGAAGATGATATTGTTGTTGGTACGATGATGCTGGCACTAGGTGAGGTAGATGGACTCGTAGCTGGAGCCTGTAATCCAACAGCAAATACCTTAAGACCGGCGTTTCAAATAATAAAACCAAAAGATAAGTTAGTATCTTCAGTATTTTTTATGTTAATGCCTGATGAAGTTTGTATCTATGGTGACTGTGCGGTAAATCCTAATCCTACAGCTGAACAATTGGCTATAATAGCATCGCAAAGTGCACATTCGGCACAGTTGTTTAATATATCCCCTAAAATTGCGATGATTAGCTACAGCACTGGTGTGTCTGGCTCTGGGATAGATGTAGATTTAGTGCTTGAAGCTACAAATATAATTAAATCACAAAGACCTGATTTGATTATAGATGGTCCATTACAATACGATGCCGCTTCTGTTATCCAAGTAGCAAAAACTAAAGCTCCGCAAAGTAAAGTAGCAGGTTCTGCAAATGTGTTTATATTTCCAGATCTTAATACCGGAAATACCACTTATAAAGCCGTGCAACGTAATGCTAACATCATTAGTATAGGTCCAATTTTACAAGGTTTAAACAAACCAGTGAACGATTTATCTCGTGGTGCAACTTTAGATGATATTGTGTATACAATAGCTGTAACTGCTATTCAAGCACAGTAAAATCTTGTTTTATAGTTATTGATTTTATAAAGGTTTTATGGTATGATGTAACGATATATGCAGGCAAGCAAATATCGGTAAATCATAAGGAATTGAAAGTGGTAGAAGTTAATCTTAAACAGGATAAGATAACCCTAAATAATTATAGTGAATTTAAGAATAAGTTTTTACAACCTAAAAAAATTACTGGTTCACTATGTGATTTTGTAGTTACTTCAGAGGAAGAGTTAAATAACTATATAAATAACGATAATCCAAGAATATTAGCGCAAAATATTGGTGACCGCAAAACTACAATAATAGAAAACAAAAATGGTAGTGTCGATATGTTTTGCAATAAACCTGAAACTAGTACTTTAGTATTAAGTGGAGGCGGAGCTAAAGGTTGTTGTCTTATAGGTGCACATACAGCACTAGAGGAAATGGATAAATGGAAGCATATCAAGAAAATATCTGGAACCTCTGCCGGTGCAATGATGAGCTGTTTAATGAGTACAGGAATGAATTCTAAAGAACTACAAACAATTATAGATGGAATGAAACCACATGCTATGGCATCTAGTTATGAGACTATAGAAGATGAATTGATTCCTAGGTGGACAAATAACAATAAAGAAAATATCATGCTATCTACTAAGAAACGACACCTGATAGATGAAGACAAGGTACCTAAAACTATACCAGAAAAAATAAAATTTTATTTTTTATTGTTTATTTCCTTGTTTATAGGTAAAGAAAGAAGGGCTTGTAAATTAGAAAAATTTTTATGTTATGTTACCTCCTGTTATTTTTTAAACAAAATTAATGAATTAGATCAAGAAAAACAACAAGAAATTCAAGACTTAATTAACAAATTAAAATATCAAAAAGACCACCCTGCAGTTGCAAGTAAGGAAGATGCAAGAATTACTTTTGCTGACTTAGATAGACTATCAAAATATATACCAGGAATGAAACAATTAGAGGTAAACACTACGATAATAGTAAATGGCACAGCACAAACATGTGTTTATAATAATGAGAATACTCCTGATATGGATATATACACTGCTGTTCGTATATCTGCGTCTCTTCCTGGATTATTTCCAAAGTATAAAAAAAATATCTTTGCTAATACTAACCATAAAAATAAAAAAGAACAAACAAAATTAAAAGTTGTACAAACAGATGGCGGATGTATTGTAAACACCCCTACAGCAGGCTCCCAAAATCGTAAAGAATTAAGTAATAACCATTATATAGATGACTGCAAAGATAGTTTAGCGATGGTATATGGTGATGATTTAATACATTCTAGCAATAATTGGCGACCTCCTGCATATAATTTTGGAAATGCTGTTATGGATTTTGCTTTAGATACAGATGTAACTCACCAGTATCATGAACAATGTGAAATAATGAGATATCGGTATATTGATCAAACAATTATGACTAAATTAATAATACTTAATAAGAATGGAGAGACTAAAACTAATCACACAACAAACATGTTAATATCAGCAGAAGATATACATGCATTTCAGAAATCTGCCTATGAAGATGTAAAAGCTCATATTGAAAAAACAAAGACTGAACTGCTAGGTAATCATTATATGACATTAAAAGAAGCATTATTTGCTTTGAAGGATATACATTTAAATAGTTTCTTGAATGATCTTCGTCAGCAACAAAATGAAAATAATCTGAATATTATTAATAGTGCAACTGAAGTAATAAACATGCGAAAAGAAGCAAGTGTTATCATGGATGAAATAAAATACGCTATTAGTGTATATGACGATGCTATCGACTATTCTAAAGAAGAAAAAATCATAGATTTAAAAGAAATTTTATTTACTCTAGATAATAAATATGCTGAAGAAGAAGAGTTTAAAACTTGGTTTAGTATTGAAATGCATAATAGCAAAGATAAATACCTAAATAGATATCTTGATCTAATTAATGAAAATAGAGAAAGCAATGATTCGGCTTTTTTATCGGCTTTATATAAAGAAAGCAAAAAGCGTAGCCATAGATATGCAGTTTACAATATAATTACAACACAAATAAACCCACTGATATTTAAATTAGGCCAAACAGATGAAAATATAGCATTACTAGAGAATGTAAAAACATCTTTGCTTTGCTCTAAAAATGCAGAAGAAGTAGATTATATGATAGCACAATTAAATGATCTCTATAAGCTTACTACTATAGATAAAATTCAAGATGAATTTCATAGACTAAAAAATAAATTTAAAAGTATAAAAAGACAACACTCCAAACCTTATGCTACCGAATTCGTATAAATCATGTGTTGTAGCTAGGCTTTAGTAGCCCTAAAACCTAGCATTTTTATCTGCCACCTGTGTATTATATCTTACTACACAAAAAGTACTAGTAAAATAGCTATTAATGCAGGTAATCCCTGAATAAAAAGTATAGATTTTTTTGCGGTTAAACTACCAGTTATGGCTGCAATAATCACACAAGACAAAAAAAATAATTGTAATTGCCTACCAAAAATTATATTTGGATGCAAAGCACCATACATTAATCCTGCTGCTAAAAACCCATTGTATACTCCTTGATTTATAGCCAATTTTTTTGATATCTTTGCTTCTTCTGGCGACATTCTAAATATTTTAAGTGTTCTAGGTTTTTCCCAAAGAAAAACTTCTAATATTAGAATATAAACATGTTCTATTGCAACTAACAAAACAAATATAACTGGTAATTTATTCATTTCTTCTTTCTACCGGTGATTATAATGGCAAGCTTGTAGGAACAATTAGCTCACCACATTCTTTTAAATGTATCAAATTATATTCTTTATGGCTACAAAATATGTAACCCGTCACGCAACGCTAAGTACCATGTGTATCAGGATACTAAAAAAAATAAAACTTTTGGTATTTATTCTAGTCTAATAAAGCAAATAGTTAAATTATGTTTTATAGGAAAATAAAAATGAAATTAGGAAGTATAATATTACAAGCTTTAGTGGCAGCACAAAAATTTAAAATTCTAGAAGAAGGTTCACAAACTGGTATTAGAAGAATAAACAGCTTTAAACCTTATACCCAAGATAGTATAATTGCTTCTACAGGTAAAAAAACAACCCCTTTATTCAAACAAAATATATTTAGCTATAATCCTTTTGAGTCTTTGCCAGTTTTTTTAAATGGAAAAGATGGAAAG
>CAKNAD010000136.1:5959-7949 GCA_929200515.1 Candidatus Gorgonimonas leptogorgiae
ATGGAAAGTGCAAAAAACATATAGTAACTACAATTAGTGCAAAAAATCATAATAAGTTATGTGAATATCAAAAATACATTAATAAGAAAAAAGTAGCACTAAATAAAAGAAAGATAAGTTTTATAGAAAAAGAGGTTAGTCGTGATAAAAAAAATATTAATAACGGCGATAAAAATTTTCTTTTAATATATGATACTACATCTGAAGTTAAAAAATTTAATAATAAAGTAGAAATAGATGATGATAGTTATAGATATAAAAATTATGTGTGTCAAGATTTTGCTGTTGCTGTTGCAAATGGAGCAAAGCCATCTGAATTTAATAGCATTGAAGCTATAAAAGCCCACCCCGCACTAGCTTATCAACATATTAACAATTTTTATACTAAAATAGCAAAAGAAGCTTATTATTTCAACATTGATCAATTAGCTACAGTATTAAAAAGTATAACATACGCTATATATAAAAAAGATCAAAATATAACAAAAGGTTATGTTTTCTTCTATGATCTGCATGCAATGGCAATTAATATAACTAAACAAAAAACTGCAATTGAAATTCAATTCTATGATCCAAATAAAACGAATGTTGCGAAAAAAGTTATAATTTTTCATCCTGAAGACACTGAAAGCTTAAACATAAATGATTTTATTCTTCAACTAGAAAAAATTATATATTTTCCTAGTAATAAGGCTGTATTGTTATCCAGCGAAAAAGTTACCAAAACTTCTGCGGTAACTGTTAAGATTTTAGGTGATGTTTCAGAAATGGATTTAGGTTTTTTGTTAGCGTTTGGTCAGTATTCAAAAAAGTTAAATATACCAGATGATATCATAATTAAACCTATGATTTCACAATCACATAGTGTTACTAGAGCTATTATATCTTGGGCGTTTCCATCTTTAACGGCTAAAATACCATACTATTATAAACAAGTGTCTGGTTTTGTAGCCGCATGTCATTCTAAACATTTAGATGCTATTAGCAATTATGTAGATGATGTACTTTCAAGTAATCATAGTATAGAGGATAAAATATCTGCAATTTATTCAGATGGTGGTTGCACATATATAAAATCAAGTATTTTTTTGGGAGAGGATAATTTATGGGAAGTTGTTATAAAAGGTATATTAAAAAACAAGCATATTAGTAGCTCTGAAAAAGTTCTATTTTTAAGTGCAATATCTGAAGAATATAAGCTTCCTGTTGTTGCGGTTTCTATAGTTACTCCAGTATTTGCAGAAAATGATAAGACAGCTACTAAGATACCAAATACAGAAGCACAACTAGCAACGCTTAAAAAATTAGTTAATTATATATTAACAACTGATAATTTAACTGAAGCAGCAAAAATACAATTAATAAAAGGTAATCCTGTACAAGATTATTTTTGGATTAGATTCACTATTGATTTTAAAAGCCTAGAAAAAAATTTTCTTGTTTTTAGTACTTACTTAGAAATTATTTTAAATTGCGACAAAATATCAGAATCAACAAAAAATAGTTTGCTTGATTTACATGTAAAACATACAGAGAAAGAAAAAATACTTTATGAAGAGGCAATCAAGGCTGAAAATTTTAAATTTGCTATTAGCTATATCGAACAAATTACCAAAAGTAGCTTAAGTTTAACAGCTAAGCAACAATTGTTACATATAGAAAATAAAGATACATTTTTAGCATTGTGTACAGAATTAGAAAAAACCAATCCTGAATTAGCTGAGTTATATATACAGGTAGTAAATAAAAATACTAGTTTTCAAGGCTGAATTAAAAAAGATTTAACGAAGAAGTTAATCTTTTTAATCGCCCCACCCCCCACACACAGTGCAAGTTTTTTGGTTTTTAAACTGTGTTACTACTTTTTAGTTTAGCATGAATATAAATAGCCCCCAGAGGGCAAGGCTTTTAAGCTTTTATCCTGCGTTAGTATTTTTTGATTTAGTCGACACTAAACTGTCTTGACTAAAAACTTATAATCACTTGCTGA
>CAKNAD010000137.1 GCA_929200515.1 Candidatus Gorgonimonas leptogorgiae
TCATAACTAATTTAAATTTAAAAAGCTAGCATTTTCATTCACGACGTGTATATATATTGGAAATGTAAGTTTTCAGCAAGTGATTATCAGTTTTTAGCCAAGGCAGTGTTTTGCATTAGTGTCGACTAAATCAAGAAATGCTAACGCAGGATAAAAACTTATAAGTCTTATTCTATGGGGCTATTAAAAAAATTTACTTCATCGTTAAAACACTTTGAAATGCACTTGCATTCCGGCAGTATTTTGCCTCGAATTAGATCTTTTTCTTTAGCCCTGAAAACTAGCATTTTCATCTGCCTCGTGTATAATGCCTATTTAAAATAAGCTAATAATTTAGTATGTACAAAAGGATGTTTATATGGAAACTGAAAAAGATATTCTTATAGAACTTAATACTATATTAGACTTTATTCGTTGGGGTGCAACTAACTTTATAAAAAATAATTTATTTTATGGGCATGGTAGCGATAATGCTTTCGATGAAGCAACTCACCTTGTGTTTTACGCTTTAGAGCTTCCTTGGAATTTTCCAGAGCAATACTTTAAAGCTAAGTTAACAACTCAAGAAAAACAAACTATTTATAATTTAATTATTAAAAGAATAACCACAAAAAAGCCCTTAGCCTATTTAGTTAATCAGTCGTGGTTCTGCGGGTTGCAATTTTATGTAAATGAAGACGTTTTAATTCCCAGATCTCCTATTGGGGAATTAATCAAGAATAATTTTGCTCCTTGGTTGCCAAATATTGAGAATATACAGAGTATATTAGATTTATGTTGTGGTAGTGGTTGCTTAGGTATAGCAGCAGCATACCAGTTTAATCAAGCTAGTGTGGATTTAATTGATATATCTTCAAAAGCGTTAGATGTAGCTGAAACAAATATTAATATGCATAATTTAGAGCATAGACTGCAAACGTTACAGTCAGATTTATTTGAAAACCTCTCTATTTTGCCGGTTAAGCCTAAATATCAATTAATAATATGTAATCCGCCATATGTAGATGCAGAAGACATGAATAACTTACCAACAGAATTTAGCTTTGAGCCTCAATCAGCCCTAGCATCAGGTAAAGATGGCTTAGATTGCACTAGAAAAATATTAGCTTCTGCTGGAGATTATCTAGACGATAACGGAATTTTAGTTTTAGAGCTTGGCAATAGCTATGTGCATTTTCAAAGTATATATAAAGATATTCCAGTTGAATGGGTTAATTTACAACAAGGTGGTCATGGGGTTTTTATAATTACTGCTGCTACTTGTAAAAAATATAGGAACGAACTGATAGAAATATCGCAAATAGCTATTGGTGATTTAATTTGACACAACTAATAACTGATGAATACTGGATGCAATATGCAATACAGGAAGCTATAACCGCAGGAACTTTTGGAGAAGTTCCTGTCGGTGCGGTAGTTGTTTGTAATAATCAATTAATAGCTAAATCTTATAATAGTCCTATTTCTAGTTGTGACCCTACAGCACATGCTGAAATTATAGCCCTGCAAAAAGCAGCAAAAATTATAGGAAATTATAGGCTAGTTAATTGCGAACTATACTGTACTATAGAGCCATGTACTATGTGTGCTGGAGCAATTATTCATAGCAGAATCAAAAGATTGATCTTTGGAGCTACAGAACCAAAAGCTGGTGCTATTATTAGCAATTTAAATATTTTTGAACAGCCACAGGTTAATCATAAGCCTGAAGTAAGCTATGGGGTGTTACATAAACAGTGCAAAGAAATATTATCGAAATTTTTCCAAAAACGTAGATTAGAAGCCAAAAATGGCAAAAAATAGATTGTCTGTTAAAGATTTTATTAAAATGAGGAAGGTGTAAGTGCCAAGAGTTTGTAAATCATTTGCCTCTCCATATACGACCAGCCAAATGTATAGTCTTGTTAATGATATTAATAGCTATAAATATTTTTTACCAAAATGTACTTATAGCTATGTTATATACGAAACCTCTGAAATAATGGAAGCTGAGTTAGTTATTACTGCGTTAGGAGTAAATTATAAGTTTAGAACACGTAACAAGTTAATTAAAAATAAATCTATTACTATCAATTTAGTAGAAGGACCTTTTAAGTATCTTCAAGGACGTTGGTTGTTTAATTCTATCAATCATAATTATAGCCGAACTGAACTAGAACTAGAATTTCAACTAAAGAATGCATTTGTACAAATGACGCTACATCCTATTTTAGATATTATGGTTAATTCTATTTTTAATTCTTTTAAATCTAGAGCAAATAGTGTATTTATGGGAAAACATAATGAATGATGATAATATTGAAATAGAAATAATATATGCAGAACCTAATGACCAAATAACTATAACAAAACAAACAGCAAGTAATTGTACTTTAATGCAAGCGGTAGAGGAATCAGGTATATTAGAGCAGATAGATTTAAAGTATAAAGATAAATTAAAATTTGGGATTTATGGTAATTTAGTAACAAAACCTAATGAATATATTTTACAAAATGGCGATAGAATAGAAATTTATCGCCCGTTGCTAGCAGATCCTAAAAAAATAAGACTTCAAAGGCTAGCAAAATTAAAACAAGATAACAACAATTAAATTAATAACCTAACAGTTGTTAATTTAAAATAATTTTGTATTTAACACATCGATAAACCTTTTGACATTCGGGTTAAGAAGCACAGTAAATTCAATAAATGTTTTAAACGGTACAATTTCATGTTTTTTAGATGTAACTTTTTTTTCTATAGGGGTGTCTTGATTATTAGTTGCATGTAATCCATTAATAGCAGGTCCGATTAAGTTTACTTTAGAACTTTCCATTGATAATACTCCTAAATATTGTTAATTTTTAATATGATTTTAGTATTTGTAATTATTAATACTAGTAATTAGACTAGTATCTTTACTAAAAAGTTTCAAATAATATTAGCATTACTACTGTATAAAAAAATATAGTCTCTACTAAATATGAAGATAAATTGAAATTTGATTAATAGCTAATCCTGATAAATATATGTTGCAAGATGGTGATATAGCACTACCCGTTAATACGTAGACACTTTTAGTAGTTACTTATATCATATGATAATTAGCAATAGTTATTAACCATAGTATCTCTTAATGTCTAAATCATAGCTAGCAGTGCTATAAAATAAAAATTTACTGGATTTTGCTAGCATATCCTAAAAAATAAGGCTTCAAAGACTAGCAAAAGTAAAATAACAACATAATTTAAAAATAAGCTGTTATTATAGTAATTATGTTATTTTTTTTGATGTGTCATATAGCTAGTAATAAAAAAATCATCAATTTTCTTATAAACTTGATTAAAACCTTCTAAAGTTTTGTTGAGTTTAATGAGCTCTTTTTGAAATTCAGCAGAAGTAATTTTCCCCTCTACTGTATTACTATTATTGTGGATATCAGTTGTTTGACTTGTTACAGATGGTTGTATATTTGATGTGGCTTCCATATTATAATACTCCTATTAAATTTTATATTTTACTAGTATTTACTATTAGAGTGCTTTAAAAATGTTGTTGTAGCTTCTCTCCGTTTTAAGAAGATTAAAATTATGCATAACAATATTTTTTAGTCTCTACATATCATTAGACAGGATATTTAATAAAAAGTTCTAATATTAATTTCAGGGTAAAAATAACATCTCTATGTTTTTACTTGTAGTTTTTTGTTTTTTATTTTTATAATACTAATACTTTAATAAGGAACTAAAATGATTGCCATTACGCCGGAAAAAACCCAAGAAGTTCATGCCATTACTGAAAAATGGCGACCGCATATAAATAAAGCATATAATAGCACACCAATTTTAATAAATAGTCTTGATGAAATTGCCGACCAATTTGATTTGATTTTATTAGATGCTTGGGGTGTGTTAATTGATGGTGGAGATGCCATACCTTCTAGTATAGAAGTTGTAGATTATCTACAAAATAGCAATAAGTTGTTTTCTGTAGTATCTAATGATTCTACTAAAGATAACATAATATTTGCTAAATCGTATCAAAATTTAGGGTTTAATATAAAGCAAACTCAGGTGGTAACTAGTCTTGATAATACCATAAATTTTATAAAAAGTATTGATGATATGTCTAGCTATGCTGTTGTAGCTCGCCCAGATCATCACTTAGCGAAGCAACTAGAACAAATGACATTTGTTTATAATAATCCAGAAAAATTATTAGATTCAAAGGTAAGCAACTTGCTTTTTTTGAGTGCAATGGGCTGGAATCTACAACATCAACAACAATTAATTAAATATGCAAAAAATAAAAACTTCGACACCATAGCAATAGCTAATCCAGATATCGGTGCTCCATATAAAGGTCAAATTATGGCAACTCCAGGATATTTTTTAGCTGATTTGTATCAGGAAAGTTCGTGCAAACTTAATAAACCTGTATTGTTAGGAAAACCAGGGGAGGGGATCTTTCAATATGCTTTAAGTAAATATCCAAAAATTACTGATTATAGTAAAGTTTTAATGGTAGGAGATGGTATTTATACCGATATACTAGGTGGCAATGCAATGGGATTTACTACTATGCTAATTAGCTCTGGTTTACATCGGGATGACGATATACAGAATGTTTTAGAAACTTCAAAAATATCTCCCGACTATATAGCGCCTAGATTATAACCCTGTTAAGAGCTAGAATCTGAAGCTATTATTTCTACTTGTTTGTTTTCTTGATAAAACTTTACTAAGCGTTTTATTCTAGGTCTGCCATTTGCCATACGCCATCTGTTAGTATCGCGTAAACTATAAACACAGCCACAATACTCTTGTTGATAAAAATTTTCTTGTTTAGAAAGCTCTATCATTCTTTGGCTTCCACCTTGTTTGCGCCAGTTAAAGGTCCAATAGGTGACGTTATCGTATCTGCTGGCGCTTCTAACTCCAGATTGATTAATTTGATTCATGTCTTTCCATCTGGATATACCTAAGGTGCTAGATATAACATCAAAGTTATTTTCTTCGGCATACAAGGCAGTACGTTCAAAGCGCATATCAAAGCATTTAGTGCAACGTTCTCCACGTTCAGGTTCGTTTTCTAAGCCTTTTATTCTTTCAAACCAGTTATCGGTGTCGTAATCTGCATCGATGCAAGGAATGTTGTTATCTTCGCAGAATCTTTTGTTTTCTGATTTACGTATTTCATATTCTTCAGCTGGATGTATATTAGGGTTATAAAAAAATACTGTTGGTTCAATTCCAGAAGCTTGTATAGCTAAAATTACTTCGCCAGCACAAGGAGCGCAACAAGAATGTAATAAAACCTTTTTAGCATTATCAGGTGCTGTTAATTGAGGCCTGATATATTCATTTAATTTTAATGATTTTGACATGTTTAACCACTTTATAATTCCAAATATAAATAATTATACAGCAAAGCTATCAATTAATAAATAGTTAGGTAGTAATACGATATATTGTAAAGATAATTATTACATATGTTCTACCATATGTTTTAATCCAAATTATTTATACTAAAAGGACTAATAAATATACTGTTTTATTAGATAACAATAATAGATTTTTAAATAGAATAAATACAATAAAAGTTATTATGCAGTAATTATTATAAGTAGGGAGTATAAAAAGTATGGATACTAATAATCAAAACAATATATCAGGAACTACTCATACCTTAACAGCATCCGAAAATATAGAAACAATCAATTTTATAAATACTGATACCCAACAAGATACCTTAGATGTTAGTAATGTAATTTCTTCTGAAGCAAATGCTGAAAATATGAATCTGTATTTAAAAATAAATACAGATGGAGTTTATGTAGATAATTCTGGCAGTGGTAAGTTTTCTGTAGATAATCAAGTTGCTCGTTTTAATAATACGACTACTATGAATGCAATGGTAGCAGTTCAGGTATCAGAAAGCTTAGCTACTACTGTAGACTGGACAGAAACATCTCATATTGCCGTTGAAAATATAGATGACGGCACAAAAAACACGGTTTTAGGCACTGATGCAGATGATAATTTGCAGGGTACATCTGCAAATGATAGTTTGCGTGGCTCTTGGGGAAATGATACCTTAGCTGGCTCGGGAGGAGCAGATACTTATATAGGTGGTGCTGGTAATGATGTTTATGTGTTATCTAACGATGGTGAAATAGATAAAATTGATTTTATCGCTACAGATTCTGAAAAAGATAGTCTTGATGTTAGTAATATTTTACCTGAAGGAGCAACCGCAGCAAATATTTCGCAATATATTAAAGTAACCGAAGCTGGAGTATTTTTAGATAACACTGGGCAAGGTAGCTTTACTACTGATAATTTAATTGCAGAATTTACTGATTCTAGTGTTTTCAATGTTGATAATATTAATTTGGTGCTTGGAACTGGAGAAAATATTTTATTAAGTTTATCTTCTAGTGCTGGGGTACAGCTAGATGAAGGCGAAAGTTATGCTTCAGCAGAAGAATTAGCGGGTAAATTAGAAACTATACATACAGCAGATAGCTCTGGTGCTACTACAGGAACTGCTTTTGTTAGAAGTTATGAAGGTGATAAGCTTAACCTTAATTTGCAAGATCATAATATAAATGAAGTCCATGGTGGGGCTGGCAATGAAAGATTAGATGCTTCTAGTGTTAGTACTAACATAGGAGATGGTAATCTATCTGCTGCTGAGTCTGTTAAATTATACGGTAAAGAAGGCTCTGATACTCTTGTTGGTAGTAGCGACAGTAACTTTTTAGATGGTGGTGCTGGTAACGATAGAATAGAAGCTGGATTAGGTCGTAACCTCTTAGCTGGTGGTGAAGGTGAAGATGAGTTTGTTTTAACCTTGGAAGATAATTCTGCTGAAGTAAAATCAGATAACCTTTACGATTTTTCTAGTCAAGAAGGTCATAGAGATATAATAAATTTAGAGCAAGTGTTACCAAGTTCAGCAAATACCACTAATATCCATAGCTATGTCAAAGTAACAGATACCGGAGTATTTATTGATGTTACTGGTAAAGCTCATTTTTCAAATGATAATCAATTAGCACGCTTTGGTGAAAAAGCATCTATTGATAACCTAATCAATATAAGATTAGCAGATGGCCATTTGCTACAAATGAACCGAGATAATGCTCTTAAAACTATTCAAGGTGAAGATACTGCTGATGAAATACAAGGTGGGGCTGGCTCTGATGTTTTATACGGTAATGCAGGTGATGATACTTTAGATGGCGATAGCCTAGCAAATACCTCAAGTGCCGATCATTTATATGGTGGCGAAGGTCAGGATACTTTAAGAGTAGATAACTTAGATTTAACTTCGGGAACAGTAGACGGTGGCACTGGTTTTGACACCGTGCACATTGCTGCGGAGGGTGGAACTTCAACATCTATAGATATGCAGGCTAGTAACGTTGAAAAAGTTTTTGGTGCTGAAAGTAGTGATGTAATAGATGGTTCTGGATATACAGATACATCTGGTGGTTATAATAAATCAACAGGGGAGTATGAAACCACTGAATCACAAAGGTTAGAGCTTTATGGTAAAGGTGGTGATGATACTTTGACTGGGGGTGTTGGTCGTGATTATATAGACGGTGGTTCTGGTGATGATATTATTTCAGGAGGTGCAGGTAGAGATTTCCTGTATGGTGCTTCAGGTAACGATACCTTCGTACTTGCTGATGATAACGAACAATACGATAACCTTTACGATTTTAAATCTAACTCTGATCAACATGATATTTTAGATATTTCTGCTTTTGTTACCGAAGATGTAGACACCTCAAATTTACAAAATTATTTTAGCATAGCTGGTAATTATATTTATTTTGATAAATCTGGTAGTGGTGATTTTACTACAAATAATATAATTGCTAAATTAGGCGAAAAAGCAGATTTAACCGAGTCTGTAACATTGAA
>CAKNAD010000138.1 GCA_929200515.1 Candidatus Gorgonimonas leptogorgiae
ATTGTAAGCTGTAATTAAGTACTATTTTAGCTACTTCAGCGTAAGCTTTAGGTATTCTTAGTTTATTAATTAAAACAGTTAAATATTTCTTTTTAGCTACTAAATTATCATTATGACCAACAAATAAACTTGCAAATTTAACAATAGTATTATTATTATGTTTGCTAATAGCAATTAGGTTAGTCATATTATCTATTACTAAGTGAGAAAAATAAGGAATAACTATATCAATAGCCCCGCATTCAATTAATGTAATAAAAAATAGACTCGGGTTAACAGCTGATAAAGCTTTTTCGAGCTCAACCCATACTCTTTCGGCAACTAAGTGGTTTACCTCGCCATTAGTTGTCATTTTTTGCATTAATGTTAAAGTTGATTGGGCTATAGTAAAATTAAAACTTGAGAGTGTAGCTCTGAATCTTGCAATCCGCAGTAAACGTACAGGATCTTCAATAAAGGCAGATGACACATGTCTTAAAACTCGCTGGTTTATATCTTTAATACCATTAAAAGGGTCAATAAATTTACCTGTATCAGTCTCAGCTATAGCATTTATAGTTAAGTCTCTTCTAGCTAAATCTTCTTCAATGCTGACATCCGCTCCAGTATAAAAAGTAAAGCCTTTGTATCCGTATCCAGATTTACGTTCAGTTCTGGCTAAAGCATATTCTTCTTTAGTTTGAGGATGAAGAAATACTGGGAAATCTTTACCTATAGGAATAAAGCCTTTTTCAATTAATAATTCAGGTGAGGCATTAACTACAACCCAGTCTCGATCCTGT
Organism: Candidatus Gorgonimonas leptogorgiae; assembly: GCA_929200515.1. GTDB lineage: Bacteria > Pseudomonadota > Gammaproteobacteria > Pseudomonadales > Endozoicomonadaceae > CAKMZJ01. The sequence continues at coordinate 783 of CAKNAD010000138.1, forward strand.
ACATCTAGCCCGAGTAATTTATCTCTGATAGCACCGCCCACTAAATAAATTTGCATAAACTTATATTGAAAACCATTATAAAATTTTAATAAAAGACATTTTTAAAGCTTGAAGTTAATTAATAGCTAACCTTAAATTTGTTACAATATACACTCATTAGCTAAATATGTATAGCTGAAGGGAGTAAATTAGCTCGCAACTAATGCTACCTTACAGTATCGTTAATAATTTCTTATTGATAACTAGAGTTTTAAACTAACTAAGGTATAATATTTATACACCTTTTATCTAAAAACATATTTAAATCCAAGGATTTTATGCCTAAGCAACATAGTTTTACTAAAATTATAGTCGATGGCTCTGCATATTTGTATAGAGCCTTTCATGCATCAGAAAAAGCAAATTTACGCTCATCTACAGGTATTCCTACTGGAGCCGTGCATGTAATGCTTAATATGCTTAGTGTATTATCGAAGCAGTATCCTCAAGCTTGTATAGCTGTAGTTTTTGATGCCCCAGGAAAAAATTTTCGTCACCAAATATTTTCCGAATATAAAGCTAATAGATCTTCCATGCCTGAAGAACTAAAACAGCAAGTTCCATATATAAAAGATGCAATTAAAGCTTTAGGTATGCCTTTATTATCTTTAGATAACATGGAAGCAGACGATGTCATTGGGGTTTTAGCAAAGCAATCTAGCGAGCTTAAGCAAGATTTACTTATTTGCACTGGAGACAAAGATTTTGCTCAATTAGTAAATAAGTATGTGTTTTTATTAGATACGATGAAAGATACCTTCTTAGATATTCAAGGCGTTATCGATAAATTTAGTTTACCACCAGAATTAATTATTGATTATTTAGCACTTATGGGTGATAAAAGCGATAATATCCCAGGAGTTCCTGGTGTAGGTGAAAAAACAGCATTAGCTTTATTGCAACATATTGGTAGTACCGATGAAATTTTAGATAACTTAGATAAAATAGCACAACTAAAAGTAAGAGGCAGTAAAACCTTAGCAACTAAAATTGAGCAAAATATCGATACACTAAAAATTTCTAAAGAGTTAGCTACAATTCGTACTGATCTAGATATAGGGATATCAGTAACCGACCTTAAAATGCAAACTAAAGATGTAAAACTCCTTGAAGAATTACACCAAAAACTTGGGATAAAAAAATTATTAGAATTTATCGGCGATTCTGCTAGTAGTAAAACCAAAGCTAAAGCAACTAATTATTATTATATAAATACTAAAAAAGATTTTACTGCATTTATTGCTAAAATAAAGCAAGCTAAAATATTTTCGGTAGATACAGAAACTACTAGTCTTAATACCAATAAAGCAGAACTAGTAGGCATTTCTTTATGCTATAAAGAATATGATGCAGTTTATATTCCTGTTAAGCATGTAGCTACAGAAGTTAAACAATTAGAATGTGATTGGGTCATTGAACAATTAAAGCCTATATTAGAAAGCAGCAATTATACTAAAATAATGCAAAATGCTAAATACGATATAAATATTTTCTATAAATATGGCATAAATATAACAACAAATTTTATTGATACTATGCTTGAGTCTTATGTGCTTAATTCTACTATTACTAAGCATAATATGAACGATATGGCTCTTCGATACTTAGATCATACCGCTATTAGTTATCAACAAATTACCGGAAGCGGCAAAAAACAAATTACTTTCGACCAAGTCGCTATAGAAGATGCTACTGAGTACGCAGCAGAAGATGCAGATATTACTTTAAGATTACACAATATTTTTAAGCAACAGTTGGCTCAAGAAAATAAACTTAAATCGTTGTTAGATGAAGTAGAACTGCCGTTGGTGACTATACTTGCAGCCATGGAACGCACCGGAGTCGCTATCGATACCGCTGCATTGCAAAAACAAAGTGAAGATTTAGCTGTTAAACTAGATAATATTCAACAAACAATTTATACAATAGCAGGCAAAGAATTTAATATATTATCTACTAAGCAATTACAAGAAGTATTATTTACTGAATTACAATTACCAGTTACCAAAAAAACAGCTTCAGGCAAGCCATCTACTTCAGAAGAAGCATTACAAGAATTATCTCTAGGATACGCTATAGCTCAAGAAATTATGAATTATCGCAGTATTTATAAGTTAAAAACCGCATACACAGATAAACTGCCTCTAATGGTAGATAGCAACACTAACAGATTACATACCACCTATCATCAAGCAGTAACTTCAACTGGTAGGTTGTCATCAGCTGATCCTAATATTCAAAATATTCCAATAAAAACCCCACAAGGTAAATTAGTGCGTAATGCGTTTATTGCAAAGCAAGGCTATAAAATAATGGCTGCTGATTATTCGCAAGTAGAGCTTAGAATAATGGCACATTTATCACAAGATCCTGGCTTAATTAAAGCCTTTAAGAATAATTTAGATGTGCATAAAATTACCGCATCTGAAATTTTTGATATTGCAGTTGCCGATGTAACCGAAGATCAGCGTCGTAAGGCAAAAACAATAAATTTTGGCTTAATTTATGGTATGTCAGCTTTTGGGTTAGCTAAACAACTTGATGTTTCTTTACATGCTGCTAATCAATATATCAATAGTTATTTTAGTAAATATCCCACAGTAAAACAGTATATGGAGCAAGCTAAAACATTTGCTAAAGAACATGGCTATGTAGAAACTATATATGGTAGAAAATTATATTTACCCCATATTAATTCTAGTAACGCTATTTTACGTAATGCAGCAGAAAGGATAGCAATCAATGCCCCAATGCAAGGTAGTGCTGCTGACATTATTAAAAAAGCTATGTATAGAATTTATCAAGCAATACAACAACATAAATACTCTGCAACTATGTTAATGCAAGTTCACGATGAACTAGTGTTTGAAGTAGAAGATAAACATGTTAACAAAATGCAATTAGAAATTAATAAACAAATGATAGCAGAAGATAAATTATCAGTTCCTTTAGTGGTTGATATTGGCTGTGCTGATAACTGGGGGCTTGCGCATTAGTAGTAATGTATGAAATTAAAATTTAATCAACTAGCTTTGCATTTAGCTAATAAAGAATTATCGCCTATATATATACTCAGTGGCGATGAACAATTACAACTATTAGAAAGCAAACAAATGATTATCGCAAAAGCACGGTCTTGTGGTTTTGACGATATCAATATATTACAGGCAGATAAAGAATTTAAATGGGAAGACTTTATCAGTTCTGCTTATAATGTTTCTTTATTTGCTACTAAATCTATTATAGATTTACAAATTAAAAATTTTACCCCGCAAGCTAAAAAAATCCTACAACAGTATAAACCACAATCGGCTGTACAAAATATAGTTATTTTATCCTGTAATAAATTAACTAGTGCTGATTATAAAGCTACATGGTTTAAGTCTTTAGAACCACAAGCGGTGCATATTGATATATGGCCGATTGAAAGCAAGCAGTTACCTAGCTGGATTAAACAAAGGTTTGCCACAGATAATTTTAATATTAGCGATGAACTTGCATATTTAATTGCAGATAAAGTCGAGGGTAATTTAGTAGCTGCGGCACAAGAAATTGATAAACTAAAAATACTTAGTGAACATAAAACTATTACAGCAGAATTAGTAGAGCAAGCAATTACTAACTGTGCTAAATTCGATGCCTACAAACTAGCAGATAAAACTATTGAAGGCGATATTAAAGTTGCATTAAAGATTTTATTTAGTTTAAAAGCAACTGATGGAGAGCCACCAATAATATTATGGGCTTTAGCTAGAGAGCTAAGAATACTAAACCACTTTGCCAGGCTTAAAGCACAAAACATTAATGAAAACCAAATATTTCAACAAATTGCTAAGATATGTAGCATGCCAGTATTTTTTATTAATAAAAAGGCAAGCACGTTAAATATGGCTATGCAGCGACATTCAGAGGCAAGTATTAGAGATATGATTATATTAGTAGCAACTATAGATCAGGCAATAAAAGGTGTTATCGAAGAAGATCCATGGGAATTACTAATAGTTTTAGTAAAAAAACTATGTAGCTATACAGGTGGCGGATGAAAATGCTAGGTTTTAGGGCCAAGTAAAATGGTTTAATTAATTTATAGCTATTGGACAATTATTATTACCTAGATCATTTAAATTTGGACAGTTTATTATATAAATGCTGTTCGCTATAATATTTTTAGGCAGACGCGTAATTAAATTACAGTTTTGTAATTTAAGTTTTCCATTAATAGTTAAGTTTTCTGGTAAATTAGCAATATTAGAATTTTTTATTACTAGATCATCAGTAATAACAATAGGAGTATTAGCTAAATTACCTGTGGCTAATTCTTGGATAAATTCTTCGGGAGAAAAAATATTATTATATTGATAATTAGCAATTGGCGAATTATAGTTATTATCCTCAACTCCACTTGCTGTAGCTAATTGTAAAAATATAAATATTAAAACTAATTTATTTATTATAAACATAATTTTCCTTTTTAAAAAATGCTATCAAATATCAATATTTTTCTGAATGTTATCTATATATTAGACTTTAATTTAATACTAAAGTTTCATATTATCGAAGATTGTTATTGTATTAAATATTTGATAATATTTATGTATAAACTTTATAGAAATAGACTTTCATCATAATATTTATAAACAATCATTAAAATCTTTTATAGGCAGTTTTAAAATAATGGAAACAACTTCAAAATCACAAATAACTAATCTAACTGTTAATAATATAATAAAACCACGAGAAACTTTTTGGATAAGAAAGTGCGTTAGTTTAACATCTTTAGATAAACTTAAACAACAAATAACTAATAATCTAGAGAATAAAAAACATTATGCCATTAAAATCGTTTATTCTTCTGCTATCAAAAATAAAAAGGTAACAAACCATATAGCATTAAGCCCAATAGAAAATTACTACTGTATATTTTCTGCAAAACCTAAACATATAGCACATGAAAAAATAAAGCATTATGAATTGATTATTAAGGATATAAAAAACAAGAAAAAAATAGCTAAATCAGTATATAACCCTGTAAGTAAAATGAAATTTAATTCTAATGGCAAAAAATTATTATTTATTTCTACTAAAAATAAAAATCATAAGATAAAAACACTTGAAATAACAAATAATAATACGTTGGATGTTATATCAATTAAACGCATTAAATTACAACTGAATAAAGAAAAAATTTATGATGTCGCCTTTGGTGTGAAAAATAGTCATTTAGTTGCCACAGCTGGTACTAATAATATATCTATAAAGTATAATCAAAATAATAATAAAACTATAATATGGGAGACAATTTTCAGCTGTAAATATGATGCTAAAGTAGTTAATATAGCATTTAGTAAAAATGCATATTTTTTATTTGTTTTACTAGAAAATAATCAGCTGATAATAAACCAGCAAAATAAAAATAACAATTGGAGTGAAGTTGTAAAAATTAATAATATCAATTCACTACCTGTAGATGCAGATGAAAATGGTAATCTATTATTTTTAAGTAATAAAGCTTTAACTATTATTAATTATAATGAATCTAGCATAGAAAAGACTGAAGTATTACAGGAAACGTACATTAAAATAACCGCTAGTTGTTTAATTAATAGATCCAACATTGCTGTAGGTATTCTCGATAACTTAAATGATTCCTGTTATTTTATTTTTTACGAAAATACAAATATAGGTTGGCAAGCCAAAAAAAAGATCGTTGCAAAAAAAGAAATTACAGATATTAAAGCCGATCCTTTTACCAAGACGCTATATGCATTATATTAGTGTTTTTATTTTATCAGCATTGTAATTAGCCATATTAATTAATTTTTTAATTTATTAGAACAAAAAAAACTTTACCCACTCTAATATATGCGATTGCTTAATTTTAAAAAAACATATTTTTAATAAGGAATAAAAAAAATGGAAATAAACCCATTATATAATTCACAACAAAATTTAAATCTACCCGTAGAAAACCAGAATAACTCTGCAAAGATTAGACATTATTTATCTAAACTTAATGAAGTTGATACTAATTCTTTAAAAAAACCAAATGATACTAAAACACTTCAATCTTTATCGAAATTATCCATAGCAAAAGCTGTAGAAAATACACCTGCTCTTATACAGAATAATAATCCTTGGTACATAAATACACAATTACATGCTAGTTATTTATTTTCCCCTAGGTTAGATCAACAAACTTGGAATGAACAATTAATTGCGTTACAACAGCAACAAGCTAATGTTTGTGGTATTTCTTTTAATAATTTTCAGCATGTTTTTGTGCAAAATTTATCTACATTAAACCCTGAAGAAGCAAATCCATTTTCACAACTACCTAAAAAAAGTCTGTTAGTTGTATTTGGTAACTGTGCTAGAAAAGTTCCGTTAAATATCCCTCATGAAGTTACTGTTATTGGTAGCAACTCTCTTATTAATATAAGAGATAATTCTTGGAGCCCAGTTATTCCAGAAGCTCATTTTTTCCCGTATAAAGATACTGAAAATAAAACCTCTGATTTATCTGAAATTATTGTTTTAGATGGAGCAAACTTAATTGGCATACATATTGATAGTGAAAATATTACCACAGCGATAACAGCAAATGATAAAATGAATAACCCGCTAGTTATAAAAAATAATACCATAACTGGGTATGGATCAATTATAATAACTGAAGCAAATTGTGTAATTGTAAAAAATAATATAATTCCTACTAATATAGAAGTTGATGAATATGGTTATACAACATTAGATTCATATACTCAAGGGGTTTATCTTCAAGCATGTAATACTTATTTAGGAGATTGCTCTGATAGTATTTCAACTAATATGGATTCAACATCAATAGAGCAAATAACCGAGTTAGAAAAAAATAGACGCTTGTATAGCAGGTATAATCGTAAGGATCCAAATGTTAAATTATTAAAAAATAAGTTTTCTCCAGCAGCAAATAGTGAAATTTGGCAAGCTGATTTACTATGGTTACAACAAAACTCAGCAGAAATTAGCGGTATTCCAACTAGTAAGTTTAAGCATGTATCTGTAATTAATTTAGATGAAATAGATCCAGA
>CAKNAD010000139.1 GCA_929200515.1 Candidatus Gorgonimonas leptogorgiae
TTATTCAATAAAACCCTATTTTTATAGGGTTTTATTGTTAAACGGGAATTGCTGTGATTACAACTGTTAGTGCTAATATACTAACACCTAATATCTTTTTAATAGTATTCATAATTAATTTCCTTTTAATAGTTAACAATCTTCAGGTTCTTGTTTTCTACAGCCAACAAGACCTAACTGATCGCAGTATTGGTATTTGTCATACTCATAGCTAGTTAAATCACCATATTGAAATTTATCATAGGTTAATTCGTGATTATTTAAATATTCAGTTAGCTCTTGATTAAAATCTAACTTTAACCACAACCTTTGTTGTTGCTTTTCTGTTAATGAATATGGTTCTATTTTATTAGTAATATCTGACTCTACAGGTTTGTTATTATCAGTCACAACTAATTTGCCTTTATTATCATAACTAGCAAAATAAATTGTATTACGCTCAGCATTATAAATCAAACAAATTTTAATTTGTATTCCAGTTTGCTTACGAAAAGGTATAAATTTTTGTGGGCAACCGGTTAAATACCAGGCTTCATCTATATAGCCGTTTATTTGTTTAGGGCCGTTAATATAATTCTTGTATGTTTTATTAGGTTTAGGACTATAAATTTTGCGTAAAATCATATTAGTTACCGCATGTTCTAAATGGGCTAAATTTTCTTTGGGTTTACGGTCTTTAGAATCTAGTGGTTTACTAATACGCCAACTAGCATCAATTTTTTCTTCAAGTTGTTTAACATCTACAATTTTAGTTAAATCATGATTATTTAGTTTTAAAACTTTATTTTCATAACCTGGAGTTTTAAAACAAATATCTATTTTTGGGTTATTATTTTTTAATGCTTTAAAGTTATATTGTAAAATCGCAATATTTGGCTTGTCGCAAATAATATTGCGATGGCGTGCTATTCTACCAGAAGTTTGAATTACTGACCTAACAGAAGAAGGCTCAATAATTCCCCAATCGTAATCATGGTCACGACCGACTTCAATTGCAGGGCTAGCAACTAGTACAAAAAGTACATTTTTAGTTTTAGGTTGTTTACTGTGTATGTTGTCCAAATGATTACGAATAATTTTATTTTTATAAATTGCTTGGCTATCTTTTGTATTTTTACGTGCAGTTTTTAACACTGCATCTAAATGCTTTTCTTGCACACTACGCAATAATAAAGTCTGATTACTATGGTACACCATAACTCTTATTGCCGTATGATCCTCTAACTGATAATCAAGCAAAAATTTAGTTAAGGCAACCGCTGGAGCAATATTAGCCATACGCACTACACCAAAGGAAATCTTTAATTTAGTTTGATCATCTATACCATAGTAATCTTGATGCAGTTGTTGGCAAGCTTCTGTAATTAATTGAAAATAATAATTTTGCTTACCAGTGTCGTATTTATCAGTTATATTATCAACATAAATAATTTTAGCTTTACGTTTTGCCTCTTGTATTACTAACTTCTTAAGTCGTTTATCGATAAATTTATTGTGCTTATATTGATATTCTTTACAAGCAGTTTCAGAATCTTCACTAACAATAGTGGCTATGTCTGTATTAAATTCATCAACCCAGATGCAATCTATACTTTTATTAGCATGCCTAGTTTTAGCATATAATAACCAACCTTGCTGATAAACTCGAAAATAATTTTTTGCTAAATCTGGCGGGATAGTTGCAGAAGAAAGTACAACTTTTCGCCCTAGCATAGCGGCTAAAAAAACTAAACGGCTAATTGCAACTAAATCGTCTCCAGTAAAATCATCAATTTCATCAATTACTAAATCAGATGACATAAGTCGTAGGCTTGGCAGAATATATTGACTCTTAGTGTTTTCTGTGGCTTGTATTAAATGATCTATAGTGCAAACGACAACGGGTGAATATAATAACTTTTTTTGTTTATCTGTTCGCAAAGTTGTTGTTAGTTTTGCTTTTACATGGTCTGCAATATCAGTATCAATTTCTGGGAAGTCGCTAAATCCTTCAGCAAATGTTGCGTCAAATAGTTCTTCTGCCGATTGGGATCCTAGTTGTTCATTTGTTGTTGGTTTATTATCTTCTTTAGCTGATGCATGTAACTCTTCTATGGTTTGCGAGCCAATTAAGGTTGCAAGCTCACTATCATCTAACTTAATTTTTTCTTTATATTCATCGCCAGTTTGTAAAGTTAAAGTACGCAAGCCTAAAGCAAGTGAATATCTTAATTTATTCTCTGGGTTTAACGCCAACATTATTTTAGCATTGGCAAAAGTTTTTCCTGTACCTGTACTAGCAATATTTACTACAAAACAACCATTGTGCTGGTTATTTTCTTGATGACGATGCTTTTTAATGCCTTTATATGCTTTATCTTGCCATTGATAATCTTTAGGACTAGTTTCTATGAGCTTTTTAATATTTGCTGATGCTGGCAGCTTATTTTCTAGTGCTGGCAACATAGTAGCGATACAACTAGCAGCTTGGCAAACACCAATTAAGTGTTCATCTAATTGCTGTTTTAATTGTTTAGATTTTTTATCTGTATTTGCATATAATGTATTTTCTATTACTTTATGGTTTGGTTTAGGATCCTCTGAAGAAAAATTATGATCTCCCAGCATTAAAGCTAAACGTGCATGGTGCAATATTACTCTAATAGTGCCATTATTAATAGATTTTATTAAATCTTCATGTTGTGGTTGTGATAATAACTTTTGTGAATATCTTTTTAATTGTTTCAGCCACTTAGAAGATTCTGTTAATAAACCATGTTGAAATTTAAAACAATCTTGTAATCTTTGTTGTTGATCGCCACCTTGCCAAGTATTATCATAGCCCCACTTCGCGGTTATTTTTGCTAATAATTGTTTTATTTCTTTACACTCAACACGATATTTTTCATCTGTAATACTAGGTAAACGATGATGTGATAAAATCAACCAAGCAATTATGCTTGCAATAGGCGGTAGCTGTAAATAGTTTACTTCTAAGCTTTGCATTTTTTTTAATTTTTCACTTATTTTTTGTTCATCTATATTGCCTTTAGCTAATTGCTCTAGCCAAATGTTATCATCGGTATTATCTTTAGTATGTGATTTTATAAAAGCAATAAACAGTATGGTTGAAATCCATTCGTGACGTACTGGATCAGATTTTTTTGAGGCATTTACAAGTTTTTCCTGAAACAAAACAGTTGACTTACCCCAGTCGTGCAACAAAGCTGCGATTGAGGTTAATGACTTAATTACTGGTAAATAATGCCAGTCGTGGTTTTCATCCATAGTTAACAAATTCTTCTTGGTAGTATTCACTGGTGCTACTCCAGTTATTGGATTAAACTTATGTCGCTGACCGACAATAAACAATAGCTCGTGTTGGTTATTTGAACGAATCCAATGACAACTTACAGCAGTATTTTTAGTGGCTTGTTTGCGTAGCATCGCTTTTACTGCTACTAAACCATTTTGAGTGATTAAAGTTCGCCAACTGTTGTCGCCTATTCTATCTGCAAAGGCATCTAATACTTTGCGAGTTTTTTTAAGTGCTTGTTTTTCACAGCGAGATACAAAAATAACTTGCATATTGTTAATCCCACTCTTTAGTTAATGCAATTTGTTTTACTTGCTCAAACATAAAATCCATTGCCTTATATTTAATAAAAAGTTGTAAGCACTTTTGCCTAAATTGCTGCTCGGTAAAATTGTTGCTAGCACAAATAAATGCTGTAGGTAATATTAGAGCATCTTTTATTAAGTCAGCAACATCAAAAACTAAAGCTCCTCGGCGAGTTTTACCATGCATAACCGCAAAACTATGAGAAATCCCTAGCACCCATAAACAACTTGCAGCTAATCCATAGGCTAAATAATTGCCATGATTTAAAAAAGCATTAGCAGTATCTTCGCCATCATAATTACGTTTAAAATCTAGATTTTTTGTTTTTTGAATTGCGTATTTATACAACTCTTTAGTTAGTTGCGCCTCAGACAGCAATAATTCAGTAACATTATCTGCGGATTTAATTTTAGCAATTGCTCGAGTTAATGCTGAGCCTATGGGTTGATCGTCAATATAAAAACCTGCATCAGTTAAATCTTTATTTTTGCTCCAACAATTTTTAATAAAATCTATCCGCGCTAATTGCAAAATTTTAGCAGCTTGCAATCTCTTTGTATCATCAAACCAAAAACTCATCCAACCTTGTAAATATTCTGTTGGTCGATATTCACTTTGTGGTGTTAACCATTCTATTTCGCAAGCTGCTAATAGTGGTGTTGCACCTGTACCACAAAAGCCAACACAAACTCCAGCTTTTACTAATAACCTCATTGCCGCTTGGGTAATCGATGTTCCCGTACCTAGTAATAAACATGTGGTATTAGCTATAGGAATATTCCAATAACAATAGTCTTTTTTAGTTTCGGTAAGGTATAACACTCTGCCATCTTTTTGCATTACTCGGCATTTTTCTAAATAATAAATATTCGCTCTTTTAGAATGTAAAATTGGCTTTAAATCTGTTAGTTGCTCCATGTTATTTCCTAAATATTTTTAAGTAAACGAGATATTTTATATACACAAATAGCAAATGCAAATATTAAATTTTATGGCTAAAGAAAAGATTTAATTAGAAGAAATATCGTTTTAGTTAAAACTTATAGCAGCTTAGTTAAATTTAGCTTTCAACTGCTACTATTATAAAATCAAAAAATTGTTATTATAATTTTTATTACCATACAAAATAAAAAACGATCTACTAAAATTGACAGATCGTTAAATCTAAAATATATTAAAACAGAATTAGAAAAAATGAATTATTACATGATTCATTTTTAACTATTCTTCATTAAAAAAATATGGATTATGTGTTTTTATTAATGCTATCTGCTTTTTTGTATTTTTCATTGCTAACTGATCTAATGGCTGAAACTTACAATCTGGAAGATTTATCCCTGCATCATAAAACATACAATATAAATAATATTTCACATTAATAGAAAATGTTAGGCTATCTAATAAAGATTTAATAACTATAGATTGCTTTTCTTTATCTGGTAAATTTGCAACTATTTCATATAATTTTTCAGTAAAAAATACAGTCTTACACTTAGAGCTATCATTTGATACATTTATTGTAATATATTCTAATGACTCATATAACAACCTATAATACTCTGTTGGAGTTCCATATATTTTAGCTATAAGATCTAAAAAATCACTAATAATGTATTTAGTTTCAATTACAGATAAAGGAAAATAAAAATCAGGATTCCTTTTAGTAGCTTGGTGTAATATACTCATAATAAGATTTATACTTTGCGGAATTAATAAATTAAACGCTTTATATATTTTACTACATAGTGACTGTGATTGTGCACTGAGAGATGGTAGTGTTATATATAATTGCTTCAATAACTCAGTAATTTTATTAGAATCTTCGTCACTAAGAGTAGTTGTACTTTGTAGTTTAGTTATTAGTAAATCAATCATCCGCTCATAAACTTGAGTGCTTTTGCTTGCTATAACTTCTTGAAAAACCATATCATCTGTAGACGATAGATAATTAGCAAGACTATGGCAATTATATATATCAAGTTTATCTATCATTGCAAGTAAGTGTTGTTTTCTATTACTTGTTGAAGTTTCTAATAACCATTCATTATCAATTGTATTTGATTTCAATATGTCTTGATCTTGATGTGCAAGATAATCAATTATATTGTATTGCGGAATTTTACTTATATCTTTCTTGTTGTTAATAACAACATGATGTTTTTCAAGTAGTCCATTTTGTTTTAAAGTTTGCACTAGAATATCATCAAACTTATTACCATCTATTTTTCTATCAATAAAATATTCTATAAATATAGCTTGATGATCGTCATCAAAAGTATAAATTATATCTGATATTGAGCTAGCTAAATACAAAGCTTTTGCAGATGTTATGTTTATTTCTCTAAGATTATTTGCTCCTAGGAAGGTAAATAGACTTTCAAACAGCCTGTCGCCTATTTCTTGGCTTTCTGTTAAACTAGCATATATTTTAGTTATAAGATTTAAATAATCATTTTCTATAGCGTCATCGTTATTTATGTAAAGATTAAAATATTTTTTATTATATTCACTTGTCATTGCCTCTGTTAATGTATGCATTACACCTTGCTTGTTATCATTAAGCACTAAGCTAAATAAAGCATGCATTTTTCCATATAATGATGGTTTTATATGGGCAACTTCAGGTAGTTTTTTGTAAAGTCTATCTAACACCAAAAATGCTTGCTGTGATTCTACTTCAGAAATCCCTGTATTTTTTATTGTATTCAATAATAAGTCTATAACTTTAGTAAACTCTAAGGCATTACCTTTTTCTATAATTTGAGGAATAAAATCAGGATCATTACATAAAAAATTGAGTACTTTGTCAATACTCATTTTAGTATCTAAGGTCTCTATTATACCATTTATTGGCACTTCATGATAATTTCCATTATTCCTACAAATAAAATTTTCTTCTACTTTAGGAAATATAGAAGAATAATATAATTTTTCAGCTTGTTGACGGTTTAGTTCGTTATCTGATAAATGAGGTTCCCGTAATACAACGCTTACTTCCCTAGCTGTATCTTGATTGACTCCTATTACTCCATCGTTATTTTGATCTTGCGTAGGCTTAATTACATCTTTTGATTTAGCTGTACGACCGTCAAAAAAAACTTTTAGTTCTTTAGTGATATCATCAGCACTATTGCGATAAATACCATATATGGATGTACCCTTTGCTAGATTTACTATGCTGTTTGCCATTGTTATTCCATTAAGTTTAAATTTTTATATGCATCGTAAATAAACATACATCTTCTACCTGAAAATGTATAAAAATATGTACATATTAAAAAATTTTGTCGTTTATTCTATCAGTATTAGCAATTGCTCAAGTTAATACAGATTCTATTGTTTGATCATCAATATAAAAACCAGCATCGGTTAAATCTTTGTTTTTGCTCCAACAATTTTTAATAAAATTTATACGTGCTAGCTGTAAAATTTTAGCTACTTGCAATCTGTTTGTGTCATCAAGTTAAAAACTGATCTAGCCTTGTAAGCATTCTGCTAGGCGATATTTACTTTGCGGTGTTAGCTACTAATAATGATGTTATACTGTACCACAAAAGTCAACACAAACCCCAGCCTTTACTAATAACCTCATTGCCGATTGAGTAATAGATGTTCCTGTACCTAATAGTAAACAAGTGGTGTTCGCTATAGGGATATTCCAATAACAATAGTCTTTTTTAGTTTCGGTAAGGTACAACACCCTGCCATCTTTTTGCATTACTCGACATTTTTCTAAATAATAAATATTCGCTCTTTTAGAATGTAAAATTGGCTTTAAATCTGTTAGTTGCTCCATGTTATTTCCTAAATATTTTTAAGTAAACGAGATATTTTATATACACAAATAGCAAATGCAAATATTAAATTTTATGGCTAAAGAAAAGATTTAATTAGAAGAAATATCGTTTTAGTTAAAACTTATAGCAGCTTAGTTAAATTTAGCTTTCAACTGCTACTATTATAAAATCAAAAAATTGTTATTATAATTTTTATTACCATACAAAATAAAAAACGATCTACTAAAATTGACAGATCGTTAAATCTAAAAT
>CAKNAD010000140.1 GCA_929200515.1 Candidatus Gorgonimonas leptogorgiae
GGGAAATTTAATAATAGCGGGCAATCTTCAATATACAATTCATCTTTTATACTTGAACCACTGGATATTTTTGTTAGTTTTTCCATGTTATAAAGAGATAAAGACTTTGTATTTATTATGCCGATATCATCTATCTTGCATTTGAAGAAGCTAATAGAATCTGCTGTGCTTTTTAATGGTAATCTATTCTTGTTGTTAAAGTTAGATATTTTAATACTATTAGCCTGAATAGTATTAGGTAGCCAGACACTATCATTTTTATATGATAAACGTCCTTCAACTTTTACAGCAGACATAGCAGCACCCATGGTTCTTACTTTTTTATTAAACTCAACGGCAGATATTGTTTCTACAACATGGTTTTCTAGCTGGGTAGATGGCATGACTGTTCTTGCTGATATATTATCATTAACTAATAAAGGATTTAAATCTGTGGAAGTATTGTAATTTGTTGAAACTTCAGGTACTTCATAGTGTTCAGAGTTAGTTAGTTCTAAATTTTTATTATGATTTATATTAATTGGATTCATTGTTAATTCCTACCGTTCAATAATTTCTGATTATAATAATTTAGTTGTTATTAATTAATAAAAAGTACACCCTCTACTTTATAATATATTTTTTGTTTTAGTTAGCCGTTATTACATAACCTAATACTAACTATATTCTTTATTAGTTTAATTAATTGCATGTCATTTATGCATATGTATACTAATTATGATGTCTTAGATTACCACAAACTGTATAAAAAGAAAAGGGGCTTTATGCTTGCAAATAATATAGATACAAATTTTTGGGATAAACAAGCGACTAATTTAATATCTTGGTTTTCTAAATGGCATACTACCTATTCAGGCAGTTGGGATACCGGAGATACTAAATGGTTTGCTGGTGGTAAGTTAAATGTTAGTTATAATTGCATAGATAGACACTTGCCAGATAAAGCAAATAGAATTGCATTTATGTGGGAAGGTAATGAAATAGATCAAAATATTAATATTTCTTACCAGCAACTACATGATGAAGTATGTAAATTAGCTAATGCCATGAAAAACATGGGAATTAAGAAGCACGACAAAGTTTGTATATATTTGCCAATGCTTCCTGAAGCAATTTTTTCAATGTTAGCTTGTAGTCGTATAGGTGCTATTCATACCGTAGTATTTGCTGGATTTTCTCATAATGCTTTACTAGATAGAATACAAGCCTCAGAAGCTAAACTAGTTATCACCGCCGATGCCTATATGCGAGGCGATAAATACATCGCTTTAAAAAATAATGTAGACTTAGCCTTAAATAACCATCATAACAGCATTGCTAAAGTGGTAGTAGTCGATCAGAGTAAATATATAAAAGATCATAACCATAATATTAACCAAATAGCCGATCGTGATATCCCATATGAAGATTTCATTAGCAATCAAGCAGTAGTTTGCCAGCCAGAACCTATGGATGCAGAAGACCCTCTGTTTATTTTATACACATCAGGTTCCACTGGAAAGCCTAAAGGGGTAGTGCATACTACAGCAGGATACTTACTGCAAAGTTGTATGAGCTTTAATAATGTTTTTAATTATACATCTTCAGATGTTTATTTTTGTGCTGCTGATATTGGCTGGATTACCGGACATACTTATATTGTTTACGGACCGCTAGCAAATGCAGCTACCAGTGTTATTTTCTCTGGTACGCCAATGTATCCAGATGAAACTAGAATATTACAAATAATAGATAAATACAGAGTTAGTATTTTTTATACTTCTCCTACTGCTTTACGTATGTTGATGTCAAAAGGTGAGCGAGCTCTTAGTTCTAGCTCGCGTCATAGCTTACGGCTATTAGGGTCTGTAGGTGAACCGCTTAACCCCGATGTATGGCGTTGGTATCAGCATAAACTAGGAAACGATAATTGTAAAATAGTGGATACTTGGTGGCAAACAGAAACTGGCTCTATTATGTTGTATCCAAATGCAGATAACCAGTTACCAGGATCTGTAGGCAAGTCAACCAATTATATGCCCGTGGTATTACTAGATGATAATGGCAATGAAATTAGCGAAACCGGAACAGGAATGCTAGCTATAGCTAAGCCTTGGCCTAGCCAAGCACGAACATTATATAATAATCATCAGTTTTTTATGGAAACTTATTTGCAGTGCTATCCAGGGTATTTCTTCTCTGGTGATAAAGCACACAGAGATAAAAATGGTAATTTATTTATAATTGGTCGCATGGATGATGTAATTAATGTTTCAGGGCATAGAATTGGTAGTGCAGAAATAGAAAATATTTTAGTTGAACACTTTGAAGTTGCGGAAGCCGCAGTAATCGCAACTAGTCATAACATCAAAGGTGAATGTATTAGCGCCTTTGTAAAATTAATAGATGGTTATCAAGATAGCCCTAAATTATATTCAAAATTAGAGCAACTAATAAATGAAAAAATTGGTGCTTTCGCTCGACCTGAAAATATATTTATTGTAACCGACTTGCCTAAAACTAGGTCGGGTAAAATAATGCGCAGAATTTTACGTGATTTAGTTAATAATAAAACAGAATTTGGTGATACCTCTACTTTAACTAATCCTGAGGTAATAAATGATTTAAGATTACAAATAAGTAGTTAAAAATATTAACTTGATAGCTAATTATTAGCTATCAAACCGCATAAATTCAGCAACTTGATATTTTACACTTTTTTTGGTATACCATTTGCAATTTATCCCTATATTTGATATAATGTTCCTTTATTTAAAGGTTAAAAGGAGTTAAGTATTATGGGACCTTCAGTTAATATAACAAGCCAAGGTTACTTGGGTAATTTAGATAATTCAGTAGCGCCACAACAAGCAGATAGCAGCCCAACAGCTATACATCAAGATAATCAAATCCCCGCCACTGATAAGAAAAATATAGTTATTAGGGCATTTAAGTATCTTGCTGATAGAATTGTAGCCGCGGTTAAATTTGTATGGAGTAAAATATTTCCATCTAAACCAGAAGCAAACAACGAGCAACAGCCACAAGTTGCGGATCATTCCAATAGGCCATCATTTGCTAATCTAGCTCCAGAACAAGAGAATGCTTCTAACAATGAAGACTATCAAACTAATAAAACCTCTAGTGATGTGCAACCTTTAGAAGAAAAAAACATATCAAAAGATGAGACAGCACAAGAAATTGTTGAAGGTGCTTCTAAAGATGCAGAACAAGGTAATATTTCTGACAACAATGATACTAAAACTGAGGGTAAATCTTCTGATAGTTCAACTCCTGTAACGCTGAAACAAGAGAATGAGACAAAACAAGCAAGTAATAAAGATGATACTCCCAACAAAGAAGAATTTGAAGATCACAAAAACCAAAGTGATAATCAAGCTTTAAAAACACATATAGAAGAAAACAATGTTGAAAGTACTTTTAATAATCCAGTTTCACACGAAAGTGGTAACTTTGAAGCAAAAAATAATGCAGAAGGAACAACTGCTGAGGATAGCGCTAAAGATATAGTACCATCAAGCAGTCAAGATAATACCCCAAAAAACGAAGACCCTAAAGATCATAAAAACCAAAGTAATAATCAAGCTTTAGGAGAAAAAATACAAGAAACTAATACTACTAGTGATAAACCTGACAGCTTTATGATGGTTGATAGCGATATCGATAATCCTAGTTATCAGGTTGCACGCTCTCAAAATGAGGCTAATAAAAATCAGGTAGCAGTTAATGAGATAACAGATATTTTTATTGCTAAGTGGAATAATGTGCAAGATACAGTCATGGATAACTTAGGTATCATAACAAAGAAAGCTTATGATTTTATTCTTGATAATTCTAAAATTTACTCCCTAATAAAGGAAACAGTTTTTGACACTAAAAGTAGTGCAATTGCAAATCATATTGCCAATTTTATAAAAGATGTTAAAACCGACGAAACAATTCCTGATTATTCTAATGTAAGAGAGATGATAAAGTTCGATAAAGATGAGCTTAAAATACATCTTGTAAATCATTTCTCTCACCATGATAAAACTTTAGTAGCATATGACGTATATGACGTGTTGGTTGAAATATACTCTACGCTAGATTATACAACTAAAAGACTAGACATACTTCCTGATGCCAGCCATATAGCTAAAGCAGGTATAAAAACACTTAATGTTCTGCTAAACCATGCGTACATTAGTTTTTTCAAAGAAGTAGTATCTGTTGTATACGAGGATGAATCTGCTAAAACAAAAGAAGAAGCAATAGAGCTACTAAATAAGATGGTTAGCAGAAAATTTGGTTCTACATACGAGCCGGTTACCCAAGAGCAAATAGACCAAATAACGTAAATACTTATAAGGTTTCTCTAAACTAATAATAAATGATTTATTGTAATTTAGATCTATTTTTGATATAATAGGTCATTAACTTAAAGGAAATATACTACGTACATATGGAGTCATAAATTATGGATAGTTATATAGCTCAAGTACAGAATCAAACAAGACCTATTAGCATATCTTCACAATCTGAAGGTACTGATCAAATAGAAAACCAACAAGCACATTGCAGGGCACAAGCATCGGTAGCAGATAATCAAATTCCCACCGCTAGCGATAGAAATATAGTTATTAGGGCATTTAAATATCTTGCTGATAGAATCGTAGCTGCAGTTAAATTTGTATGGGGTAAAATATTTCCATCTAAACTAGAAGCAGACAACGAGAAACAGCAGCAAGTTATAGATACTTCTAGCAGTCAGGATGTACTAGAAAATAACGCTTTCACCAGCGAAAAACTGCTTGATGGTAGGTTGTCAGATGACAATGCAAGAGATAGTATCAGAAAGTTTATATCGGAATTTGAGGAAAACGGCGATATAGCTTCTAATTCTTGTGTAAGTGAGCTTATAACCTGTAATGAAAAGCACTTGAAAGTACTTTTTGTGGATGAAGTGAATAAATATTATGTTAAGCTATCTCCAGCAGACAAGTTTGATAAACTATTCGCTATGGTAAGATATACAGATGATAAGCTAAAAAATATTCCAAATTCTAAATCTAAAGAAAACCTACTCAAACTTAGGGGTATGATAAAAACATTCGTGGATACCACATGCTAGGTGGTAGTGTAGTAGTTTAAACTACTACATTTAAACTAATAAAATGTCACGAGCGTTTTTTTGGCCCTTGAGCATTACTAATAGCAACTATTTTCTCAGTTATGAATAGATTTATATCTTTTTTTTGCTTTTGAGGCAATTTACTAAGCTGACTTTTAGGATCATCTAGTTTTTTTCGTAGGTCTGAGAGTTGATCTGTAGTTGTAGCATTATTGATAGATTTTACAAATGCATTTGCATTCTGAGAAAGCCCTGGAAATGATTTTAGTGGCTTTTGCGGTTGTATGGTTGTAGCTTTATTATTATCATTAAGAGCAACTATTTTATTAGTTATTAATAGATCTACATCTTTTTTTTGCTCTTTAGACAATTTACTAAACTGACTTTTAGGATCATCTAGTTTTTTTTGTAGGTTTCTAAGCTGATTTGTAGTTGTAGCATTATTGATAAATTCTGCAATTTTTTTTGTAGCCCTAGGAAACGCTGAAAGTGATTTTAGTGGCTTTTGCGGTTGCATGGTTGTAGCTTTATTATTATCATTAAGAGCAACTATTTTATTAGTTATTAATAGATCTACATCTTTTTTTTGCTCTTTAGACAATTTACTAAACTGACTTTTAGGATCATCTAGTTTTTTTTGTAGGTTTCTAAGCTGATTTGTAGTTGTAGCATTATTGATAAATTCTGCAATTTTTTTTGTAGCTCTAGGAAACGCTGAAAGTGATTTTAGTGGCTGTTGCGATTGCATGGTTGCAATTTTATTACTATCATTAAGAACAGCTATTCTATCTTTTATTAACCTATTTACGATATCTTTTTGTTCAGGAGTTAATTTACTCGCATCACTCAGCGGAGCATCTAGTTTTTTCTGTAGCGTTGCTAGTTCTTCTGTAGATTTAGCAATTCGTATGGAAACTGTAATAAAATCAGGAACGCCAGAGATTAATTCATCTTTTAATCCGTAAGATTTTGCCTTATTTTGTTTAGATAATCCTAATGTCTTTCCAGCCCCTTTTATTAATCTTGCCATCGAGACTCCAGTACGAGATACCATTCTATTATTCCAGCGTACTGCCTTATCTACTAAATTTTTGGAAACATTAGCTGCTGTTTCTATAAAACCTCTTCGTCCTAGCTTCATCCTATAATCAGTCATATACTTTCCCTTTACGCTTAATTGCTTGTAATCAATAATTATAAAAATAGTTTGTAATTTATTATATTTTTTAAAATTATCATTTTATGCATCTTATGTATTTATTATAGTATTCTTCAAGTCTAGATATAATTATTTTATTAAAAAGAAAAAAATATTGGTATCTTGTAAATTTTTAAAAGAATATTTAATCTCAGTTTCACTAAAAACAGTTTTAGTTACTATTACTCAACAAATAATACTGTAATTAATATTAATATTTTGTATAAAGTAAACCATTGCAGAAATAGGTAGGAAATTTAATAATAATTTGAATAAAGTTATTGAATTTTATTGAAAGTGAGGTAAAACCCTCTCCTTTAAAGAGAAGGTTTTAATGGTGTTGTACTGCTAATTATGTAAGTAATAGTGAACGACCCCGCCTTAAAAGGCGGAGCTTCTAGCTTCATCGGCTATTGCTATCAATAAAGATAGACTTATGCAGAAGCCTCAGCTAACAGTAACGGCTGTACCGTCCGTCATTAAAAGAACATATTGTTAAATATGTTGTTGAATATTACCGCTTGGTTTTCGTCAATAACATTCATGTATTTAGCAATGATTATGTTTATATTGTACGGATATTTAAGAGAAAGTTAAGCTTTTTGCACTTTATATCACATCCCTAAAGGGCGATGGTTTACGGTGCGGAAGCTAAAATTTAACACCAAATGTAAAAGATGTGTTATTGATAAGATTTGAGTATTTATCAAGAAGATTAGCTTGATGCTCTAATTTTACAAAAAACATATTTATATCAAAATTAATATTAGTTCCAATAACTGATGTGTTTTTATTAGAGTTAGATAGATCAAAACGATGATTAAGATATACTTCAGGATTTAAGTTAATAATAGTATTTGGTATTTCAAAATTAGTTCCAATAGTTATTTCTGGAGCTATGCAAAACTTGTGATTTGCATTAGTAAAATCAAAATCTACAATAGTAGTTTTTGCTACAAGAACGGTTTTAGGTATCAGATAAAGGCTATTATCAATATTATATTTCATTCCTACTTTATATTGCGTATACTGCACAATTTTAGAATCTTTTGGTAAATCTATACCCTTACTAGAAACATCATGATATTGCTTAGCTTTTATTTCTGCAATAAAATTTTGGTTGTGATACTCTAAACCTAAGTCTAGATAATCATCTGAACCATCTTTGTTGCTCGTTAAGTAGACCGGAGCAGAACCATGCTCTAAAGTTACTTTATAGCGATCACCAAAAAAAACTTCAATACCGCATTTAGAGTATATCGCAGAGTGATAAGGATTATCATCACTAATATAACCATATCCTAAATATACCTTGCTTTTCTT
>CAKNAD010000141.1 GCA_929200515.1 Candidatus Gorgonimonas leptogorgiae
TATTTTACAAAACTTTAATTAATTTGTAAAGTTTTTTATGCCTTATATCCCCGCCATAAAGGGCGAGGCTTTACGGCACTACTAGGTAATTTAAAGCACGCAGTTAAAACCATCAATTTTAAACTTAAACAAAGTATTATTTTTATAAAAGGATTTTTATATGAGCAACAACGATATAAAATTAACTACCTTTTCATGGGAAATTCATAATACAAATTATTATCCCCCTAATAACACTAGTGAAACAATACAAAATGATGGTAATATGTCAGGGAAAACAGTTACTAATGTAAAAACAGTGAAATTTATAGCTGATCAACCTAAACCTATATCACAAGATCATCAAGAAAGAGTTAATTCAGGTAAAAAAGTCAGTTTTTCTAGTAAAATTTCATATTGTAGCAATAGCAATAAAAAAGAAGGGTTAAAATGGCTTGTTAACAAACAAATTGAAGCACAATATAATATAGAGCAAAAGAAATTAGAATTATCGAAAACCTCATGATCTGGGTTAGCTTGGTTAATGGAACAACATTCAGATCATAATGATAAATTGCAATTTAAAAAAATATCTGAATGAAATAGCATTAATTCCACAATTAATCAATAACAAAAATGTACTCGGATGTTATCTCGCCGTGATGTTATTGATAAACTTGATGAGAGCTGGTAAGATGATACCCGACTTAAAAGACAATAGTTTATGCTGTTCTAGTTAAGAAAAAAATTTAATTAGTGGCTTTTATGATGTAAGGTCTATTTTTCAGCAAGAGATTATAAATTTCGAGCGTTGGCAATTTCACGGGATAATAAATTAATAAGATTATAGCATAATATAAAATCATAGAAATCTTGTCACCTGTATACTTAAGTTGATAACTTTTGAAGGAACAAAGGAAATAGAAACAATGTATAAAGTAGATAATTCAACTTTTTATGTGCCATATCCAGGAGTACAGACACCTACTAAGAAACAAACAAAAGCACAATGTAGCGATAGGTCAGTATATAAAGTAGCTGCTAATAATTCAGGTAGGTTAATAGCAGATAAGAAGTTTTCACCTGCTAGTAAAGGCGAGATAAAAAAAGATCAGATTAAAGTACAGAAAATAGATCCATCAGATCTAAAGCTGAATGTTACATTAACTGGAATAGATAATGCTCAAGAAAATGCAAATAATTATCGTAATTTCCAAGTTGAATATAATACAGATGCAGTTTTTTTAAGCCCTAAACAACAACATAAAACAGAACATGGTACTTATAACCAATCACAAAAAGCCAACCTACCTATCAATAAAAGGTTGTCATGGTTACGATAGTTAATGTTAATCCTAAAAAGCAAGTAATATACAGGTGGAAGTTGGCAATGCAGGTTTTCAGCAAGTGATTTCATCTACCACCTATATAGTTTCAACAACAAAATAATTTCACCTTATATCACCGCCCTAAAGAGATCTAATTTACGGTATAAAAGCTAAAAGGATTTAGTTATATGTCTACCCCACCATTATCGCAAATAGCGAATTTAAGTTCTAGTTCAACACAACATACAAATGACGATAAAAAAATAAAACAGAATTTTTCAAATAGTTCATCTGTAGTGCCATGTGATGTTACTCCAGCTATTCCAAGAGCAATTCAATGTAAAGATACTAATAGAAGTAATAACGGTAGTTACTTTAGGAATGTCTCTATTCATGATTTTAAGAATAGCTTAAAAACCAAAGAGGGTTTAGAGAAGCATGTAAATTTATTACAAAGCTTATATGATGAAGGCATAGATTTTGGCTGGAAAAATGCTATAAAAACTGATATAATCTTGTTACCCAAACTGTTATGGGTAACATGTGAAAAATACCCAAATATTAATTTAACAGTATTAACATCAGGAATTGAACAAATAGATGGCAAAATAATAGCTTTAGCTAAAAATAATGTTCAATCAGCAAAAATTATTGTTGGTACTAACGGATTAGATACAGAAGCCAACCATTTTCTTATGGCTGATTATTATTTAGATATTTCTTCCAAAATTAAAACAGCATCTGTAATATTTTTTGATCCTGCTGGGAATGAACCTGAGATAAAAAGTTTAATAGATGACACAATATCAAAGCTACTTAGCTTGCGAGACACTTTAAAAATAAAATATCTTTATGTACCGCTAGATATTCAAAAAAGTACAATTGATTGTTTGATGTTCAGCTTAGAAATAGCAAAAGCATCACATAAATCTGTAGCTGAAATGCAACAATTTCATCAATTAAACATTAATGACCAAATTGAAACAGATCAAATTAAACAATTGCATAACTTCAATATTGCTACACAACATAACTTTGATCAGTATATTGCAACTCGTATAATGAAACACTGTCAATCTTATACAAGAATAGAGTCTTATAATAATAAACCTAAAATATATACATGTGATATCGCAAAACCATTCAATAAAGGCAAAGAAAGCATAGTAGATAGATATCAAAAATATACTAAAAATAAATATTTTAATGATAAATTAACTAGCAAAAAAACTAGTTTTTCTATTGAAAAAAAAAGAATACGCTTTTTAGAAAAAATTTTACAACACTGGGAAAAAATAAGTGGTAGTTAGTAATGCTAAATTATCAAATAGTGCCATAAAACCTGCAAAACATCCCTTGATTAAGCAAGAAATACTAACGCAGGATAAAAGCTTAGAAGCCTTGCCCTGAAACCTAGCATTTTCATCTGCTACCTGTATATTTATAATTACATTTTAACAGATGACACGAATTTATGAATACTACCTATTTGCTTATAGCTTTTATTTGTAGTATCTTACTTATTTTTCAGGGACGACAATTTAGAGTAAGCTAAGATGTCGTATATGATGCTGAATTTATTATTTTTGTCATTGCAGTTATATAAAAATTAAACTTTGTTAGTATGCTAATATCTAATTCGTAGAGATAGCCATATAATAGCTCTTGCTTATCACATTTAACTGAAGTTAATGTAGCCAAACTTAATTTTTGCCTAAATGCTTCTATGTCCATTTGCTTTATTACATATCTTGCTATCTCTTTATCTGTTAAAATTGTTAATGCAGAATTTGCATTTGAAATTTTTTGTTGTACTACTGTTGTTAGCTCTTTTTTTGTTGCATTCCAATTAGATAATAAACACTCATAATTTTGAGCTTGGCATAACTCTATTGTCTTGCAACTATTGTTAAGTGTATCTGTTAAAAATTTAAATTTATCTTTAAAATCTGTAATTCTTGCTTGTAATTCTGATTTCATTTTTACATCATATTCTATTTCTTTTTGTGTTTTTGCTTGTTCTTCTGTTTGTTCTTCTGTTTGTTCTATTATTTTATTGATTATTTGTAACTCATTTTGTATGAAATCACTATATTTTTGTATATGCTCTGATAAAACATTAGCCTTCTTATTTAAAAGTAGATGATTATCTGTAGATACCTTATTTTGTATTACAAGAGCTGGATCGTTAAGCATATCTTTAACCAATGAAGTATGTAATATTTTATCACAGAATTCATTTTTTGCTACTGTTAGATTATCTATCATTAGAGAACATTTATATATAAAAAAATTTTGTACAATATTAAACTTGGCTACTTCTGATTCCCTGTTGCAAGGAGTGCTTGAATTGCTTTCTGCAATAGCTCTATTATATGTAAAATAATGAGGATTAATTGTTTTTGCTGCTATTATCTCTTGTTCACTTGGTAGAAATTGACTAAAATAATTTAGCGTTATGCTACTTGGTATCGTCCTTATTTGAACATCTTTTGCCTCGATAGTACTAGTATTATTTATATCAGATACCATAGCTATCTTACCTAGTCTTAGCTTTATAGCCGCCTTTTTTTCTGTAGATACCTTTATTTTTTGTTCATTTATTACTGAAGTTACATGGGCTACTATAGTTATTTTATCTAATGTAATAATTAATTTAGTCACATTGTCGGCGACTGGTTCTTGATTAAGTTTGCTTGGTGTCATTTGTTCTAGCATTAGTTTATCTAATGTTAACTCTATTGTAGTATTGTTTGCGATCGCCTCTGTTATTTGTTGTTCGCTGGCTACAATTACTTGCTCAGAAGTTATAGCTGTAGCATCATTTAATATTATTTTCGCTGTAAAATTATTAGATTTGCTTACTTCTTTGTCAATTGGAAGATATACCCTAGTAGGGTCTCCTACTGGGTTATTAGATATTGCCTGTAAACTAATATTACTTACTATAGTATTATTTGTTTGTGTAATTACTTTGGCTGTATCTGGTATTGGCTTTATGTTATGGCCATTTGCTAAAACAGTTGCTTTAACTACATTTAATGCTGGTTGTCTTGAGGCTTCTGGGTTTTCTTTAAATTTAATGCCTAGATTATCTATCATATTAAACTCCTTATTTTTAGTTAACTATGTGACAATTTTATGTGTTTTTGAAAACTGTTTTTTTAAAATTATCACTATCAGCCCTAGATTATAATTTGTCTTGTTGTATTGCTTTTTATACTTTAATTATAATTTTTTCAACAGGGTGGGTCTGTTCTAGTTTTAATGTAAAATCTAATCTGTTTTAAATAACTAATTTTATTTTATTTGTATCTAGAGCAGATTGAAATTAGCGCTACTTTACACTAATAAAGCTTAAAACACAAGAATTATTTACTCAAATTACGGTTATATTTATTGAAAAGATACTTACAGTGCATGATGGAAATGCGAATGTGATAATATTTTTTCTGTTAAATTTAATAAGCATTAAATACTTTTCAATATTTTAGAAGGATATATCGATAATATTTTAATGCTTTCATTATGATATAAAAATCTACTAAAAAAATTAAAATTTGAATTTTATTTTAAATCTGTTGTAATATCTTTTATACAATTCATCTTACTATAGGAAATGCATATGTCTAATAATACACAGCCGATTAACAATTATAATTTAGCAATGCGTATGATTCATTGGGCTTCAGGATTAATGTTATTAGCTATGATTTGTAGTGGTTTTTATATGGTTAGTTTAGATAGAGCTGTTAGCTATAAATATAATATTTATCATATACATAAATCTATAGGAGTATTGGTATTAATGATACTTATAATCAGAATTATAGTTCGTCTATCTAGTAACATACCACAACTGCCAAATGAGGTTAGCAAAATCGAACAACTAATATCTAAGTTAGCACATTTCATTCTTTATGCGGGTTTTTTAGCTGTAGCAGCAAGCGGTTTTTTAATGGCAGATGCTAGCCCTGGAAAAGCAGTTCCTTTATTCGGTTGGAGTTTACCTAACTTATTTGGCAAAAATAAAGAATTAGCACGCACATTGCATGGTTTACATGTAGTATTACCATATTGGATGCTTGGTGTTGTTGGATTACACATTTTAGGAGCAATAAAGAATATAATTTGCTATAAAACATATAAATTTAAAAGAATTTGGTGAGTTGATTTCTGCTACTTCGCATTAAAATTTATGCTTTATGCTACTTATTTACTTTGCTAAAAAATAATGTGGTTAAAACATTTATACACGTGGCAGATAGAAATGCTAGGTTTCAGGGCTAAAGAAAAAGATCTAATTAGAGGCAAAATACTGCCCAAATGCAAGTGCATTTCAAAGTGTTTTAACGATGAAGTAGATCTTTTTATTTAAATTACGATTAGCTATTTAGTCAGATCGTCAAAAACAGGAATTATAACATCTCTTCTACCTTTTTTACCATAATTACCTGATATTTGCTCACAAGAAAAACTTTCATTTTCTAAAGAAGAGTTATCTGCTATTTGCTCAGAAGAAGAACTTTTATTTTCTAAAGAAGAATTATCTGCTATTTGCTCAGAAGAAGAACTTTTATTTTCTAAAGAAAAGTTATCTGCTATTTGCTCAGAAGAAGAGCTTTTATTTTCTAAAGAAGAATTATCTGCTATTTGCTCAGAAGAAGAGCTTTTATTCTCTAAAGAAGAGTTATCTGCTATTTGCTCACAGGAAGAACTTGTATTTTCTAAAGAAAAGTTATCTGCTATCTCTTCTTTATAAAAGTTATTTGGTTCTTCTAAAACATGATAAATATGCTGCTGTTCTAGTTGGTTGTCTGTAAGACTATTGTCAATAGGATACTTAAAATCAGATGATTTATATATGCATGATGTATAAATATGTTCTTCACTTTGCACTAGATTTTGACCTGTATTATTGTATGGTTTTTGCTTATTATCAGTTATAAAAAAATCTGCATCTTTTGCAGTAAAGGTTGGTTCATCATATATGTGATTATTTATAGCTATAGGCCTTTGTTGGTTTAAATTTATATCTACTACTGTTTCATTAGACTTTTTACACTTTTTGTAAATAAATACACCCGTAATAACTACTATTAAAAACGAGCATGCTATTGTAGAAATAATAATAGGTAGTTTTAAATCATCATGAGTGTTTAACTTTTTATAACTTCTAGGAAGAAAGATATAAGTAGAGTTTACTAATGTAGGCCTAATTGTTCTAGGCTTTGGTTTAATTTTACATGGCTCTTTAATTTCACATAGCTCTTTGTTGTCTTTGTTATAAATTGTAATAAGACTTGAGCTTACATTAAACGTATCAATAAGTTTATTATACTCTGTAAATATAGTCAAAACAGTTATAAATTTATTTTTTATTAAAGGTTTCCTCTTGTTTCCTTTTTTTACTTGTTTTACTTGTTTTCTTCTATTAATTTTGTCCTTTATATTACCTGCAACTGCAGTTATATTAAAATTTATTTCGTTAGGTAGTGATTTAAGGGTTTTCCTTATTTTATCGATGTTACCTTGTATTTCTTCTGTAAATTTATCGTAATTTTTTTTATGAAAATAAACCTTATTTTTTATTATAATTAATACCGTATTGCTAGGTTTAACTTTATAAGTCTGTAGTTTATCTTTAAAATTTTCGTAATTTTCGTAATTAAAATCACTTGTAGCATTATTGCGATCTCTAATAATTATAAAGTTATTATCTTTAAATGTTCCCAATCGACACAAATTATAAAAGATATCGCAAGCTTTTAGGTTAGCTAAACAACAACAGTCTTGACATGTAATAACTCGATTTAATGATTTAGTGCGACTAGCTGCTAATACTGCTATGCTCTGATTTTGCATATTAGTTTCTATATAATGAAGATGTAAGATTGAAAAAAACAAACCTGCAAAATAATTTAATAAATTCATGATTTCGTCTTTTTTATATTAAGTTAAGATAATATTATTTAAATATAAACAAAAATTATATATAAAAATGAAATTTATTTTTTTAATACTAATACATTACATCGTAAGTGTCTTTAATGACAATAAAAGATCAAATTAAAATAACAAAGCAGAAGATTATGTTTTTAGTTTTGCTATTAATATAGTTTGCCTAATTCAAATAAATTACTTAATAATAAATATAAATCTAAAATAATTAGTTGTAACTAGGAAAATAACATATGAAATTTAATACTAATAACAAAACATGTTTAATATAACTATAATATAGATAAAAACTTTATCTTAAAAAAGTTTTAATAATAATTAAATATATTAA
>CAKNAD010000142.1 GCA_929200515.1 Candidatus Gorgonimonas leptogorgiae
TAAGCTAGCAACAGTGTTGACAGCTGGAGAAACCATTACTAACTATAATTATTTTAAAGCAAAAACTTTAAAAGTAGACCATGCAGCTGGTAACAATAATATTTACTTTAATAATTTCACTAAAAAAGCAATTGCAGAATTTACTGATATTATTAATGAAGATCATCTTAGTATAGACAATCAAGGTAGTTTATTATTGCAGGGATCTAGTACTATAGGTAATTATATTGGCAGAGCAACTAGTGAACTAGTTGTTACTCTTCCAAGTAAAAATCCGAGAAAGAAAGCATTAGTAACTACAGTAACAACAATGCTAGACGCAGGTGCTAAAATTATTTTAAATGCAACAACCTCACTAGGTTATTTAACTAATGCTTCACCAGTTATTAATATAATTCAGGCTAGCTCGCTAATAATTGGCGGTACAATCGATGAGTTTCTTTATAGCAGAGTTTATGATTATTCATCAAATACCATTAATAAGCAGATACAAACAAACTCTATGTTTATAAGCATAACTGAGGTAACCGCAATTAGACAAAGTAGCAATGATTATCTGCAAGCTAAGTTAGAATTAGCTACTATTCCACAACAGTTGTTCTCTTATTATCAAAGTAAATTAACAACATCGTTGTTAGGTAATGCTTTATTAAAATCTAAACAGCAAGTAAAAACTCAACTAACAAGAGGAGCAACTAAAGCAACAGCCTCATCAGTTTCAAACATTGATGTTTCAGGAGTAGAGTTTTATAAATCTATAGATAATCATTTTATGATCACAAAAGATATAGCTACAGATTATAATACTAGGTTAATACAACAACAGCAAGTTAGAAATAGGTTCTATGACTACAATATATATGAGCCTAAATATAATATACGTACTTATATAGCTAGGAGAAACGGAAATGATAAACAGCATAACTGGCATGAAATGGTATTATCTGTTGGTGGTGTATCTGAAGTAAATACCACAACGTTTGGGTTTAATTTTGTTTATTTAGCTAATAAATTATCTACTAAGAACTTACCTAAAACTGATATAGATGGTTATCATGGAGTAGTTCATGTTGCTTATGATTTGAATGGCATCAGTTTGAGCGCTTCAGGTATTTACGGTGTAACTAATTATAAAAATAAAAATATTACTGGAAAACATACTAATGAGTTTTCGCTTGATGTTGCCACTAGTTATCGATTTATTGTAGAGGATATTAGTATAAATTTAGGTGTAGATTCAAAATTTATAGGTGTAAATTTATCTAGTCATAGTTATAAAGATACAGCTAATAAAGTTACAAATAAGGATAAATCATTTATATCCTTAGGTTGCTTTATTGAAATAGCGACATTTAAACGGCTCTATAATATGTTCAGAGGTATTGGCAAAGTTAGCGTCTCATTACATAATAGCTACACTTATATTGCTGGAATAGTAAATAACGATAATATAATAGTAGTAGATGCAAATAATAACCCTAAATCTGTGCCACAAGATAAATTTAACAATCATAGATTTTATACTACTTTAAAAACTCAGCTATATTATAATGCTTGGTTTTATAGTTTATCGCTTGATTATAGTAAGAAAGCTCATCAAAATATATACGGCGGTAATATTGCCGTTGGGTATAAGTTTTAAGCTGTAGTGGCAAACATGCTACTGCAGTTTTTTCTTAGGATTGCTCTTTTTCTTGTGATGTTTATTTTTTATTAGTGCTTTTATCATGTTATCTTGTTTTGATTTATCTAGATATTGTATTTTATCCCACCAATCATATGTAGAGTTTTCTAACAGGCATGCGCTATCTCTAATACCTAAAAAATCAAAAGCGGCTCGAAATCTAGGATGTGATAATACGAGATAAATTTGTTTGGGTTTACGATTTTCTAATTTATACTGTAACTCCCATATCTCTCTTATAGTACTAACAAAATATTTGGGTATCGAAGTACAAACTATTTGTTCAGATATAACTTGTTTTATTGCTTGTTGTCTTGCAGGAATGCGATCTATGCCGTTGGCGATGTATTTTGCTGTAAGGTATTTAACCGGCTTCCATAATAATACAGCTAACATAAACGATGGCGATATAGTTTTGCCTTTAATAATTCTTGCATCGGTATTTCTTGTTGCTTTGTATACAAAATCTTTATATTTATGGTCTGCCTCTAAAAACTTATTTGGTACAGGGAAAAGATGACGGAATAAATCGAATTTTATTAATTGCTTAAAAATATCTGTTAGATACCCAGTATACATTAATTTTACTACTTCGTTATATCTTCTTCCTGGGGGGACATCTTCTAACAAATGCGATAGCGGTAAAATAGCTGTTTCGGTAGCATGTTCTAATTCAAATTTTAACATGCAAGAAAATCTTACTGCTCTGATCATTCTAACAGGATCTTCTTTGTATCTTGCTTCAGCATCGCCAATTATTCTTAATATATTATTGTTTAGATCTTCAATGCCATTAGAAAAATCTAATAGCTTATTATGCTTGTGATCGTAATAAATTGCATTAATAGTAAAGTCGCGACGAATAGCGTCGTCTTCTATGGTTCCATAAGTGTTATCTAATAATAACCTACCAGATTTAGATTTTTTGCTTTTTCTCTCGCTACAAGCTCTAAATGTAGCTACTTCAATTACTTCACGCCCAAAAACCACGTGAATTAATTTAAATCTTCTGCCTATTAATCTTGAGTTTTTAAATAATGCTAAAATTTGCTCTGGTGTAGCATCGGTTACTATATCAAAATCTTTTGGCGATAAATTTAGCAGGATATCTCTTACGCAACCACCAACAGCATAAGCTAAATAGCCTTTCTTAATTAATTTTGATATAACTTTTGTAGCATTATGATTGATTTTACGAGAAACTAATACAGACTCGGGTTTGTGTTCTGTATACGTAAGTTCATTGTTACGCAGTTGCAATTTGCTATCCCTGTTTTTTTTATAAAAAACATATAATAAAATATTAATTATTAATAATAGAAGAATTGATCCAATAAAAAGCATTTTTTGCCTTGAAATAAAGAAATAAACTTTCAGTCCTATGTAATAATCTACTAAATTTTCACACTCTTTATACAGCTTCAAGTTAACTATAATATAGCTAGCATATTAAAGAGTTGCCTGTCATTTCAACTGGTTGTTCGATATTCAGAAGATCCAGTATTGTAGGAGCTATATCTGCTAGTATACCATTTTTTAGCTTTAATTTTCTATTCCCTATGTAAATAAGTGGTACTGGGTTACAAGTATGTGCAGTATGTGGCTGTTTTGTTATGACATCTAACATTTTTTCGGCATTTCCATGATCTGCTGTTATTAAAATTTGAGCATTTACTTCTAATGCTGCTAATTCGATAGTTGCTATGCATTTATCTATAGCCTCTACAGCTTTAACAGCAGCATTAAAATTACCAGTATGACCTACCATATCGCAATTTGCATAATTACATATTATGCAATCGTAGTTACCACTTTTTATAGCTTTAACTAAATTCTCTGTTAACTCAGCAGCACTCATTTCTGGTTGCATATCGTAGGTATCGACCTTAGGAGATGGCACTAATATTCTATCTTCATTATTAAATGGCTGCTCACGACCACCATTAAAAAAATAAGTCACATGTGCATATTTTTCAGTTTCGGCTGCCCTTAGCTGGGTTTTGTTACAGTTTTGCAATACCTCGCCTAAGCAATTATTAATAGACACAGGTGGGAAGATAACCGTAGAGTTAAGACCGTCTTTGTATTTAGTTAAAGTCATAAATTCTGCTAACTGTGGCTTGCTAGCTCGATTAAAGCCATTAAAGTCTGGCTTGATAAAAGCTTCTGTTAGCTGTATTGCTCTGTCGGCTCTAAAATTCATAAAAATAGCTAGATCATCTTTTGCCATTATAGTTTGCGAAGCTATACAGCTAGGCTGGATAAATTCATCGGTTTCGCCACGCTGATAAGCAGCTTCTATAGCTTCTTTAGTAGTTGCATACTGATGCACTTCGTTACTATTAGTTGTAAGCATATCGTAAACTTGCTGGACTCTATCCCAGCGATTATCTCGATCCATCGCAAAAAACCTACCAGATACAGTTGCTATTTTTCCTAGCTGTACCTGTTGTAGATGATCTTCTAAGTTAGCAACATATTGTAATGCGCTTTTAGGAGCTGTGTCTCTGCCATCGGTAAATACATGAATAAATAACTTGTTAATACCCTCTGTTTTTGCCATATCAACTAATGCGTGAATATGGCTATCGTGGCTGTGTATGCCACCAGGAGATAACAAACCTAATATATGAACTGCTGAATCTTGCTGTTTTGCCTTACTAAAGGCATCTACTAGTTTGTTATTAGCAAAAAATTCTTTAGTGGCAATAGATGCAGATATCCGGGTGAAATCTTGATAGATAATTCTACCTGCGCCTAAATTCATGTGCCCGACTTCGCTATTGCCCATTTGTTTATCGGGTAAGCCGACATCTTTACCGGAACCAGAGATTAATGCATTTGGATTTTCCTTTAATAACCGGTCTATACATGGTTTATTAGCAGCAGTAATTGCATTATAACTAACCTCTTTGCTATATCCATAGCCATCTAGTACAACAAGAATTGTAGTTTGCTTATTCATTGTATTTTTAATCTTTTAATAATGTAGAGTTTTTAATATATACCTAGAAATTATATACTTATAGTTAGTTTAATTCAAGAATTGTTAGCTTGAACAGCCTAAAATTCCTTTTTGACACGCCAACTAAAAACATTTACTTTTTCACTAAAATTCTTTAGAATACAGCTTATAGTTCATGGAATGAATAGCACCATAAAATAAAGGAATATTTATTGTGATAGAACGGACACCTTCACCAACACCTGCTAGTTTGCATTTTTCTCAAGCAACTAAAAATAAAGCAGCTACTTTTAACGGTAGATGCATTATAATTATCAATCCATTCACTTATGGCTGCGGAGATAAATATTTAGCTGTTAAATTAAGCCGAATAATTCATTTGCAAAATATTAAAGTAACAATTATAAAAATAAACACATTTATGCTTGATGATGAATCTAACAAAGCGGTGGATATTGCTGAATTCTACAACGATATAATATCAGAAAACGATGCTACGCTCGCATCTATAGCACAAACAAATAATAAGGTTGCATTTGTTGTCGCTCCTGCTGATTTACTAAGATTTACTCAGGCTGAGCTATTAATCAACTTAATACAAACCATATATAATTATGATAAAACAACCCCCATTTTTATTAATGAAATGGGAATTTCGATGGATGCTCCAGATGAAATTATACAATATACGCTAGGATTTGAAGAAGATGAAATCGGATACTTACCTTTAAGCAAAGAAGCTATAACCCAAATCGAACAAACCCACCATGCACATACAAGCAACCTTATAGATAGCTTTCAGTTAAGTTTTAACCCAGATCATCTGTATTTTGTAGGATATTTATCTTCTTTTATTGATCCTAGGATAAACGCACTTTTTGTGGATATATTTATTGATAATACTCAAACAGAATATGCGCCAGATAACAACGTATCTCACTATCTAATGTCTTATACCGATTTTACTATGGATATAATAACAGAGCTAGATAAAAAATTTATAGAAGTTATGCTACAATATAAACTTAATTTGTATCACTACAATGAAAATAAGCTTACTTTAATCAATTCTTATAATACAGATAAACAATATAATCCTGTAGTTAATATTTATTGTGGAGGTATGATTCCACAGGATGTTTTTTTTAGCTTTATTAGAGTTGCTACAGATGGCATTATGACGGGAGATCATTCGTTATCTGAGTATATTTCTATTAAGAAATCTTTTCCGCATTATCAACAGCAACCCTTCAAAGCAGCTATGGTTGAATCTATCTTATATATGGCTAAACAAATCGGTGGCAAACCTTTAACAGAGTATCTTGCAACTAAAATACTCGGATTTAACGGCGAAAATGCTCCTATGGAATTCAACATATTAAAGAATGATTTATTAGATAAAATAAATGAAACAGATGTAAAACAAAAATTTGAACAAGCCTTAGTTGCAAAAAATGCAGAACCTCTGTTAATTAAGATATTTAGTGATATCTAGTATTAATGGAATGAAATATACCATAAAATAAAGGAATATTTATTGTGATAGAACGGACACCTTCACCAACACCTGCTACTTTGCATTTTTCTCAAGTAGCTAAAAATAAATCAGCTACTTTTAACGGTAGATGTGTTATAATTATTAATCCAATCGCTCTTGGCTATGGGGATAAATCCTTAGCTGTGAAATTAAGCCGAATAATTCAATTACAAAATATTAAAGTTGAAATCTTACCAATAAACATTGGTGTATTTGAAAATTCACCTTCATCTAGTGAAGATATTACTCAAATATGTACAGATATTATATCAGAAAATAATGAGTTTCTTGCATCCGTGGCAATGACTAGTAATAATGTTTCCCTTGTGGTCGCACCTGCTAATTTGCTATTCTATAATGAAAGGGAAATCCTAATTAACTTAATACAAACTACATATAATTATAAGAAAAAAACACCAGTTTTAATTAATGAAATGGGAACTTTATTGCCTAAATGTTATTCACTCGGCTTTAATGAAAAAGAACTTGGATACTTGCCTACAAGTAACAAAACAGTTACGCACATAGCAAAAAATTACAAGATAAATGTAGATAACCTTATAGATAGCTTCCAGTTAACTTTTAACCCGAATCATCTATATTTTTTAGGATATTTATCTTCTTTTATTGAACCTATAATAAATGCACTTTGCATGATATTATTCATTCAAAATACTCAAGCAGAACATGGAGCAGACCATAGTGTATCTCATTATGTGCTTTCTTATACTGATTTTACTAAAGATATAATACAAGAAGTAGAACAAAAACTAGGCTTGTTTAAATTAAACTATACATTTAATCTTTATCAATACAATGAAAATAATATTAAACTAATTGCTTCTTTTAATACAGACAAACAATATAGTCGTATTATTAATATTTATTGTGGAGGCATGATGCCACAAGAAATTTTCTTTAGTTTTATTAAAGCATCTAAAGATGGCATGATGACAGGGGATCATTCGTTATCTGAGTATATCTCTCTTACAGGTTCTTTTCCGTATTATCAAAAGCATTCTTTTAAAGAATTAATGGTTAAATCTATATTAGACATAGCTGAACAAATTGGCGGTGATTGTTTGAAACACTATATTTCAACTAAAATTATTGGATTTAATAAATATGAAACACGATTAGATTTTAAACGTTTATATAAGCCTTTATTAGATGAAATTGCTCAAACAGATGTAAAACAAAAATTTGAACAAGCCATAGCTGCAAAAAATGCAGAACCTCTGTTAATTAAAATATTTAATAACTTAGTAGCAAGTGTATAATTTTTATATTTTGATATATTCTCTATTTGCCTGTTAATTCAATATGTGATACTACCCCTCGTTAAATCATTTCACATGTGTTACTTAAAATTTGTTTACTAACTTAAATATTATTTAAAAGGATTTT
>CAKNAD010000143.1 GCA_929200515.1 Candidatus Gorgonimonas leptogorgiae
TCCAACTGCCACGTGTATATAGCTTCAAGTAGAAGCTGAATCAGTTATAGCAGGTTAGCATTGTTTATAAATAATAATTATAATTTAGTATCTTCATATTTAGTGTTTAATTTCAATTTATCTATGTTATCTATTTCAGTAGTTAAATAATTTAGATGCTTTGATTTATCATTAAAAACAGGGGTACTTTTATCTGTATGTATTGATTCGTATTC
The DNA here is from genome assembly GCA_929200515.1 of Candidatus Gorgonimonas leptogorgiae. Classification (GTDB taxonomy): domain Bacteria; phylum Pseudomonadota; class Gammaproteobacteria; order Pseudomonadales; family Endozoicomonadaceae; genus CAKMZJ01. The sequence continues at coordinate 216 of CAKNAD010000143.1, forward strand.
ATAGTTTGTGCTGTGTCTTTGTGTTGGTGTTTTTATATTACGGTTTAATTTTTTTATTTCTTTAGTTGTTTGTTCGATTTCATCAAATAGATCTTTTTTATCGATATTATATTCTTTCAAGGCAGAGTCTAATTCTTTATAAAGTGTATATTTTTTTTGTAATGCTATTTTTTCTTGTTTGAGATTTGTATTATTATTACTAGCTTGATTTTTTATTGATTTATCTATATTTTTTAGTGTTTTATTGATATTTGGCATTAACCTTTGCATATGAGAATTATGAAATCTTAATAAATAATCAAACTTATTATTAAAATTATTTTTTAACTCTTCGCTATGAATAGCGTTATCATTAAGATTTTGTTTTAACTTGTCTAATTCACTAAGTGTATTTTGCATGTTCTTGCTTAAACCATCGAATTTATTATAAAATTCAGTTAATTTATTCAAAATAATGAATTTATTTTCAATAGTAAGTTCTTTTTTGGTTGTTTTTTTTAAACCTGACACAAAATTATTGTTTTTTAGCTTAACTTTAGAAAGCAATCTTTCTTTAATAGATTTACTGTTCTTATGAGATTGTTGTATAGTAGGTGTTTGCTTGTTTGCTGCAACTTTTTGAACTTTAGGATTACTTTTATCAACTGGTTTATTTTGATTTGTAGGTATTAAATTAGTTATAAAATTGCTTATTTTTCTCATAATATCCCTTTATAAAAATTATTTGTTATTATTTTATCGGGATATCAGACTGATATTAAATTTTTATTTGAAATTGTTATAATAAAATATAAAATTATCTAATAACAGCATGACAAAAGACAGTCATCATAACTACCTATCTTTGAAATATTTCCTAATAAGCATATTAGTCTATCTCTAAAGTTTATATCCTGTGTAAAATCACGATACTGCTCGCATCTTTGCAAAAAAATTTGTTTATCTATTGGGTTTAAAGGAACGAATCCAAGTTTAAAAAGCTTATTAAGCATTTTTTTTATTTTAGGTAGGTTTTTTTCTGTGCCGATCTTAACAATAGCATAAAACATACAGTAAAACTTTGGATGACCTTCTCCTGTTTTTTTTTGTTTAAAATCTAACCCTGCATGATCGTGTAAAAAATTGAAAAGTTTTACATTTTTAGCTTCTATAAGTATAGCAGCCATTAATTCTATAATTGCTTCTTGATTCTTAAGATCGAAAGAGTCGCTTTGTACAATAGATAACACTTTTTCTTTGTTATTTTTACGTAATGCTGCTATTAAAGCTGGTGATAAATATTCTTCCTGTTGTAATCTTGTTATCTGGTAATCAGAGATATTTTTATTTGGAGTGTTTGATATTTGTTTATTTAAGTAACTACTTTTGCTAGCAGTTTCTTGTTTGTGAAGATGTGTATTTATATCATAATTAGTAGAACTATTGATTGTATTGATATTAGACATAAAATAATTTCTTATAACTTAATATATTGCGATAAATAATTTATGAAAACAATGATTTGCTTTTTTATAAATAGCAAAAAATACATTTAACACTGTTTAAATTTGTTATTTCTTAAATTGATAAAGCTTAACATTAATACAAACTAAAAGTAAACAGTTGTATATCCTAATAGGTTAAATCTATGAATTAGAGGCATTGCTATAGTATGTGTTTACTTATTTACATTAATTAAATCACTATTTTTTTGTGTGGCATATTAGGATTATAACTCACCGCCGATTTGTATAAAAATCACATCATTATTAGAAGACAAATTTTTTATTATTTCTGTTATAAATTGTTTTTTAGGTGTTGAATATACTATATTTAGTAAGGGTATAAATACAAAATAATTTCTACAAACTGAAAAATCATCTATATATAAAACAAAAAACACTTCACAAATGCTAGTATAAAACCCTTGTTTTAAATTTGATAACTGATCTTCAATAGGATATAAAATATTTTCTTTGGTTGTATCTTGTATATCTATTGTACTATTTAAGGTTAAATTAGATTCTTCTGATAACGTAATATCTGTTTGATTTTGACTAATCATGATGTTTAACTCTAGTATTAATAAAGTATTTTCTATAATTTGTTTATTAATATCACAAGCATTTGTGTCAATATTTTTTTGAAATACCATGCTCATCCAAGTGTTTGCAATTGCTAATAATGTAACTTTAAAAAAATAAGGTGTTTCTTCTCTAGTAATATTTAGTGTCTTATATAGATTATCAAATATAAAATAAAATTTATCTATATCGATAAATGGAGTAACGCTATAGTCATTTTTATGATTAAGATTATCTAAAAAAAAATCTTTTTCTAACAAGTTAAAACAATTAGCTTCACTAATGATTTTTTTTCTTCTAATAAGATGATGCAATGGCTTACTGCTTATTGTGTAACTAATAAATTGATAAGAAGATCTTAGCAATAATGAGGCACAACTATAACTAGATATATCTAATAGCGTATCAATGATTGTTATGTCTCCCCAATTACTTAATATATTACATATAAATGCACAAATAGAACTATAGAGTATGGTGTTTTTCCAGCTAGGAAGTATCGAAGATGTGTTTAACAGATAATCAATATTTTCCCAGACATTTTCTAATTTTCTATTTGCTATAAGTAAATATTCCCATCTTGATTTATTTGTATAAAAACCATGTTTTTCTGCTAATTCTTGATCTTGCTTATTGTTAGTATTTACAGCAACAATTTGATTGCAATGCATTTTTAACAGTGTTTTTCTTTGGTTTACACTAGTATAATTATTTACTAAATGCATTATATTTTCATCTACTAAATAGCTACTTTTTCCTTGTAGGGTTGCTTTTAAGATGCTATATCCACAAAAATAGATGTTATTCTCTAGTGAAAATATATTTATACCACAAGACGGAGAGCAGGATGACTGTTTTTCTGTGTTATTTAAGTTGTGTAAATTCATTATTTAGTTCATTAATGCTTTAAAACATTAAAAATTAAACCTTAAGGTATGGTTTTATATTTTACTCTGTGTAAATTAATAATTTATTTATCCCTTAGATCAAACAAGTAGCTAAAAGTTCTATTGTGAAATAACTAAATTAAGCTACAGAACTCTTTTTTATTAGATATTTTCTTTCTATTCTCTTATAACTATTCCTAAGTAATTAGGCACTTTTTTATAGCTTGATTTCCCATTTTCATTTGTTTTGCATGAAAATATCTTGCTGATTTTACTGCTAATCTCGGTCTGATTATAAGTCTGTGTTAATTCAACTCCTGCTTTTTTTGCTAAATCAACTAATTTAATGCTGATTTTTTCTAACAATTTTGCATCTGTTGGGTAAGTTACATTATTTTCTGTAACTGTAGTATCAATTATCACAGATTCACATGAAGGTTTTTAATTATTTCCTCTTTAATTCCTATTTTAATAAAAAGTTCTAACTAGCCTTTTTCAACGCTTTTAATTAATAAGGCATAATCTAGTAATATTTGACTAGCTTCTTGCAAATATTCATCTTTTTTATCTTTATTACTATTATTTTTTTTATCTAATTCTTTTATATCTTTTAGCAAAGGTTCATTTCTTGCCTTGCATAGTTCATTCTCTATTTTTAGCCTAGCATTTTCTAACTCTTTGATATTTTTTTTTCTTGTTATTTTATTTAACGATAATTCTTTAATATCATGATACTTTTTAGTATATTCATTAATACTTTTAGCATAAACAAAGTATGGATCTTGTTTAGCTCTCATACCATGCTTTTGTTGTAAACTTGCTAAATTAGTTTGTACACTATTTCTATTAATAAATACTACTGATGATATTTCATCCCAAGGCATGGCGTTTGGTATAGTATTTTCACCTATTTCCGTTTCATTAATAAATGATGGGAAAATAATATCTGGCATAACACCCTTATTTTGTGTGCTTTTTCCGGTTATTCGATAAAATTTAGCTGATGTGTATTTTATCTGACCTTTAGTTAATGACTGTATAGCTTGGACAGTACCCTTACCAAAAGTTTGACTACCAACTATTACCGCTCTACCATAATCCTGCATAGCTCCTGCAAAAATTTCAGATGCGGATGCACTAGCACGATCTACCATAACTAGTAATGGACCATCATATACTATAATAGATTCCGTATCACCATAAACTTCTACTTTCATATTTTGTTTGGCATCAATATAACGTACTTGTACACTTGGTTCTCTACCGACAAATAACCCAACTAATTCATTTACCTCTTGTAATGCTCCGCCACTATTTTTACGTAAATCAATAATTAAACCATCAATACCATTTTTGGTTAATTTAGCTATTAATTTTTTTACATCCCTGGTAGTGCTTTTATAATTCTTATTGCCAGATAAAGCCTGTTTAAAATCCATATAAAAAGTTGGGATAGCAATAACGCCCACATTGTATTTTTTCTTAGTATCTGCTTGTGTTATTTCTATAACTTCACTGCGTGCTTCCTGATCTTCTAACTTAACAGTATCTCTTATAATTGTATAAATTTTACTACTGCCATTTTTGCTATCCGATGGTATTACTTCTAATCTGACAGCTGTATTTTTTTTACCACGTATTTTTTTTACTGCATCGTCTAAACGCACAGAAATAATATCTTCTAAAGAACCTTTTTTACCTTGACCAACTGCTACTATTCTATCTCCTGGTTTTAATTGCCCAGCTTTTTCTGCTGGACCACCAGCTACTATGCTAGCTACTTTTACATAATCATCTTCTATTGTAAGTGCCGCTCCTATGCCTTCAAGCGATAAACTCATATTGATATTAAAGTTTTCTGCATCTTGTGGAGAAAAATATTGAGTATGAGGGTCATATAATGTAGTAAACGTATTTACAAAATTAAAAAATACATCTTCCGATTTATTAAGAGCCATACGTTTTAACATATTGCTATATCTATAATTTAATTTTTTTACTATTTTAGCATTACTAGTATTATTAAGCTGTGAAGATAATACATTATTGTGGAATTCATCGAGCCATCTTTGTTCTTGTTCTTGCTTAGTTGCAAACCAATTTTCATCTTTACGATCAATGAGTAATTTTTTATCGGTATCAAACTGTATATCATCTAGATTATGCTTCAATTGCTCTTGCATAAAATTAATGTGCTGTTTCAAACGTTGTGTATACCGATTAAATATCAAAAAAGATGGTTCTAAATTGCCTTCTACTAAAGAATTAAGAAAGGTATCCTTATATTTTGTAAATTCATCTATATCATCTTGAATAAAAAATATTTTATTTCCATCTAACCTCTTAAGGTAGCTATCGAATAGCTTCTCTGAATTTATTTTAGATTTATCAAACTTAAGGTAATGATTTGCTAGTAAATACTCATATATCTCTTTACCTAGTTTTTTTTGATATTCAAGTGATGTCAAATCCTTAATAACAGGTATCTTTTTAGGACGTACTTTAGCGTTTAATAAATGATATGAAAATATTACCACTATCAAAGATACAATTGCGATGAAAAGTAACTTTTTAATTAATCTGTTTTGCATTAACCAGAACTCCTGCCTAGCTGCACTTTTACCATTAATGACTTTTTTAAAACATAGAAAATTTTTACTACGTTCTATTAAACTACTCTTATTTTCTTACTTATAAATACTAATTATACACAACAAATTATGATCTTCTAAATTAATTTAGTTAATTAAGGGCAGATAATCTTAATATTACAACTATTTTTAATTATTCTTTGCTTTTAACCTTACCCATCTGCGGTTAATTAATCGTATTATCGTTTTATCTGGAATATTTGCCACAAAAAGTCGCTTTAAAGTATCATCAGAAATAAAAATATCTTCATTATTAGCAAACTCTTTATTTAAATATTTTAAAGAACTGTTATTAGCATGAGCAAATTTAGTTTCACTGCTGATATCAGCCATTACTTTAGGATCTAACAAGTAATTGATTAAACAATATGCTTTATCTTGATTTTTAGATTTTTTAGGGATAGCAAGCATATCTACCCACATCAAGGCTCCTTCTCTAGGTATAGAGTATAATATATTACTGCTGTTTGCTGATCTTATTTTAGAAATTTGGATATCACCAGACCATCCAATAGCAAGACAGATATCACCATTAGCTAGTTCATTAACTAATCGGGTAGAATTAAAATATGTTATATAAGGGCGTATAGTTTCTAGTTTATCAAATGCTACTTCATAATCAGCTAATTTAGGGTTTGTAACTCCCATATAAGCTAATAAAGAACCAATAATTTCGTTAGGATCATCAATAAAAGCCACACCATATTTAGCAAGCTTTTTTATATTAGCTAATTCAAAAACTAATGCCCAGCTATTTGTAGGGGCTTCTGCACCTAAAGCTTGTTCTATTAATTGCTTATTATAGCCTATACCTGTTGTACCCCACAAATATGGTATGCCATAATCCAAACTATTACCATGCATACTTGCATTTATTTTTTCAACAATACGCTGATCTACATATTTTATATTAGATAACTTACTAGGATCTAACTTGAGAAACATTCCTATTTTACAAAGCATTATAAAGAAATTTTGTGATGGCGTTACTAGATCTGCTCCACTTTGACCTGATAATAACTTTGCCTCTAACACTTCATTGCTATCAACAACACTATATAAAGTTTTGATATTATACTGTTTTTCAAAATTTACTAATGTGTTCTTTCCAGTAAAATCTACCCAGTTAATCCAACTTATTTTAGATGTGTCATCAGAGTTAGTAGAGTATTTAACATTTGCAGAGCATTCTTGTACTTTAACAACAGCACTGAACGAAAAAAGTATAATAAAAAATATATAATTTTTTATTTTGTACATAATTATTGCCTAAATATTGTAATAAAAGTTATGTGCGTACATTTAAGTTAGAAGTATTTTGTTTATAAATTAAGAAAAGTAATATGCCTTCAATTAGAAGGCATATGAAAAAATAAAAACAATGTAAGCTGTATACACGTAGCAGTTGGAAATGCGGGTTTTCAGCAAGTGATTATAAGTTTTTAACCAAGGCAGTGTTTCGCAGGTTTAGTGTAGACTAAATCAAGATATACTAACGTAGGATAAAAGCTTAGAAACCTTGCCCTTTGGAGGCTATGAAAAAAATCTACTTCATCGTTAAAACGCTTTGAAATGCACTTGCATTCCTGTAGCGTTTTGCCTCGAATTAGATCTTTTTCTTTAGCCCTGAAACCTAGCATTTTCATCTACCACGTGTATATACACGTGGCAGTTGGAAATGCGGGTTTTCAGCAAGTGATTATAAGTTTTTAGCCAAGGCAGTGTTT
>CAKNAD010000144.1 GCA_929200515.1 Candidatus Gorgonimonas leptogorgiae
TATAGGGTTCGTTAGAACACTAGCACAGGAAGCACTTGTTTAATCAAGAAGCCCCATCCTTTAGGTCGGGGAGCATGTCACGAAATTAATCGATGTTGTTAGGCTAAGTCTGTGGATAATGCTTTCAAGGGTTTTACCAGTAATATTAGCGATTCTCACTCTTTTAAGATAAAGGCAAGCTATTTAACCAATAATGTTCGTTATTGGGCTGTATCTCTGGCATTTTAATACATAGTTCTAAATATTTTTTAGCTAATTCTTTTGGGGGTAAAGAATCTATCATATCCCAAAGATTAAACGGTTGTCTAGTAACCCACAGTCCGTGCTTCATTAACAGAACAGGAACTAGATTAAAAAATGTCATTCTACCATTGCAATCTTGATATATATGAGCCCGCTGTAATGATCCCGCAAATTTCATCACAGATGTTGCGTATTCTAAGTCTGTTTGCTTGTGAGCAGTTTCATTATAATATGTAGTTATTAGAGATTTGGCATATTCTTCTTGATCGTATTTATTATCAAAAGATGAATATACAAGCAAATCTTCTTCTTGAGGGGAAAATAAAGGTTCAAAGATACATGCTTGCTTTTCTAAAATATCACTTCCTAGTATTGTTGTCTCATTATTGCTTTTTATTAAAATTTTATCTATGGTATAATAATCAGGATCTGCTTCTGATTGTTTTAAAGCTATGGAAGTGTTTTCATCTAATTTTGAGTTAATGTAATCTTCAACTAAGTGTTTATCACGCTCTACCTTAAATACCCCCTTTGTTCCTTGTGGGCTTATCCATACGTCTTTTTCTAGCTTTAACGCATTATTGATGTCATCTATAACAATATATTTAGCTATTTTCCCTTGAGCTAATAAATTAACCGCTTCTCTTGAATATTTTTGGTTAAAATTAGTCATGTAATGTGATAAGTGCTTTTTATCTCTTTTAGTGTTAAAAATCTTTATTATATTGTCTAGTTGCTGTAAACATAACTTTTTATTATCTATAAGTAATTCTTTTACAGTATAACAAAAAGCATCTACATTGTGATTCATATATGATTTTTCATCTTCAAAAACATATGGTCCTTTATCGTTAGTATTTTTATTAAAATCATTATAGCGAGGATAAAGGATATCCCCTTCTATAAATAATTTATAGATGTTTTGTATATATTGTTTTTTATCTTCAGCACTAACCCCTAAAAAAAGGCTAAGTTGTTTTATTTGTTTTTCGTATTGTTGTGCTGACTTTAATAAACGACTACATGTTGTTATATGTTTAATACTTGCATTAGAAAATATAAGTTTACCGGTAATATTTTTTATAACATCATTTACATTTAATGCGTGTTTTTTAATTTTTTTTATTAGATAGTTAACTGATGAGGATATTTCTAAAAAAAAGTCCGTATTTTTAAGATTAATATCTATTTTTTCTGCAAGGTCTAAGAATTTCTCAACAAAGCAAGCTACTATCATTTCTTGTTTTTTTTGTTCATTAGTTGGTATTAGAGTGCAAACACGAGTGCTTTGCTCAGCATCTGTAGTTTTTGTCTCAGGAATTTTAGGTTCCGCATCTATTTCTGCTATATTAAAACGGCTAAATTGTCCTATGAGATCATTGCTAGTTTGAGTTGCATGTTTCTCATTCTGCTTAGTTAGGGTAGATGCTATAAAGCTGCTCTTCTGTGAGCTAGATGTTTTATCCATAAAACTTCCTTGTTATGTAATTAATAGTTGATAGAAAAAGTTGTATTTATAGGTCAGGCAAAGTAACAGGTCTATTGTTAGTAGCTAAAGCTATTCTTAAGCGCTCAGCTACAGGTAAAGCATGACACCAATCATATTCAGCATTATGATGTATCTCTGGCATTTTAATGCATAGATTCAAGTATTTTTTAGCCAATTCTTCTGGAGATTTAGAATCTATTAACAGCCAAAGATTGAACGGTTGCTTAGTAAGGCAGAGACCACGCTTCATAAGCAGAACAGGAACTAGATTAAAAAATGACGTTCTACCATTGCAATCTTGATATATATGAGCCCGCTGTAATGATCCCGCAAATTTCATCATAGATGTTGCGTATTCTAAGTCTGTTTGTGTTTGTGCGGTTTCGTTGTTATATGTGTCTATCAGAGATTTAATATATTCGTCTGCTTTGTATGTTTTATCAAATGATATTTGAGTGATTAGTATTTTGGGAGTATTATTATATATAGTTTCAAATATACATGGTTGTCTATCTGAAATATCGCTTGTTGATGTTATGATTGTTTCACCATTTTTTGTTTCTTCGATTGTATCTACAATATAATAATTAGGATCTTCTGCTGACTGTTTTAAAGTTATGGAGGTATTGTCATCGAGTTTATGGTTAATGTAATCTTCAACTGTAGATTTATCCTTTGCTACTTTAAATAACCTTGGTAATAGATGATGCTTTGTTATGCGGATACCTGTATCTAGTTTTTTTATTTTTGATATATCATCGGTGTTATCAATAATAATATATTTAGCTATTTTTCCTTGAGCTAACAATTTAGCTATCCAACTTGAATATTGTTGTGAAAAATAAGATTTATAGAACGTTGTAGCATATTTATGTATAGAACTACCAAAAATCTTCATTATATTGGATACTAGCTGCAAACTTAATTGTTTATTCTTTATAATTAACTCTTCAAAAGTATAAGAAAAACTGGTGAAGCAAATAGTTATATATCCTTTTTCATTTTCAAAGACATATGGGCCTTTGTTATTGGTATCGTAATAAAAATCAGTATAGTTTTTATTATAAAGAATATCTCCTTCTATAAATAATTTATAAAGGTTTTCTATATATTGTTTACCTTCTTCAGAGTTTAACCCTAAAAACAGACTAAGTTGTTGTTTTTGTTGTTCGTATTGTTTTGCTGAATTCAATAAATTGTGGCACATAAGTGTTAATTGAATATTTATATTAGAGGATATAAGCTCATCTATGATCTCATCTATAATTTCTTCGAAGTTTAATGACTTTTTGTGTGTTGCTTTTATTAACGAGTCTAAATGTGGAGATATTGATAAGAAAAAGGTTTTATCTTTAATGCAAGGTAGCAGAATATTTTCTTGTAGATTTTCAGGATTAATATTTGATCTTTTTATAAGAATTAAACACTCACGAACAAAATGATTTACTAAAATACGTTGTTGCTTTTGCTGCTCAACAGTTACTACATTAGCAGTGCTAATATGAGTACTTTGCTCAGCATCTGTAATTTTTGTCTCAGGAATTTTAGGTTCCGCATCTATTTCTGCTATATTAAAACGGCTAAATTGTCCTATGAGATCATTGCTAGTTTGAGTTGCATGGCTTTCATGCTGATGAGCGAAGGGAGGCGCTATGTAGATGTTCTGCCGTGAACTGGATGCTTTATCCATAATACTTCCTTGTTATGTAATTAATCCATTAAGTTTGTTGAAAACATATAAAATAGCAACATTATATAATTCTCTTTATATTCAAACAATTAGTAGTTGTACTTAGTATAAGTTTTAAATTATTTCTAAATATCTTTTAAATATGTTATTATTATGTAACATAGAATACGCTTCTGACTATAAGTCGTATGTAATAATAATGTGGAGAATATATGAGTACTAAAGTTAAACTTAAGCCAAAACTTCGAGGCTTTATTTGCACAACCGCTCATCCTGTTGGTTGTGAACAACATGTAAAAAATCAAATTAATTATGCTAAAGCAAATACTAAAGTTGTAAATCCTCCTAAAAGAGTATTAGTAATTGGGGCTTCTAGTGGTTATGGATTGTCTTCACGAATTACAGCTGCTTTTGGCTGCAATGCGGCTACTTTAGGTATATTTTTTGAAAAACCCGCAAGCGAGAGACGACCAGGAACAGCCGGTTGGCATAACTCAGTTGCTTTTGAAAAAGAAGCAAAAAAAGCTGGGCTATATGCTAAAAGCATTAACGGCGATGCCTTTAGTCATGCTGCTAAACAGAAAGTTATCGAAACCATTAAGCAAGATCTGCAACAGGTAGACTTAGTAGTTTATTCTTTAGCATCACCAGTACGTAAAGATCCAGATAGCGGCGAAGTTTATCGCTCAGTATTAAAACCTATAGGCGAAAACTACACCGCAACAGCAGTTGATACCGATAAAAACAAATTATTTGAAGCTACTATCGAGCCGGCTACAGAAGCTGAAATCGATAACACTGTTAAAGTTATGGGTGGAGAAGACTGGCAGTTATGGATTGACGCATTGCAAGAAAGCGGTTGTTTAGCAGATGGCTGTCGTACAGTTGCTTATAGTTATATCGGTACTGAGATAACCTGGCCTATTTATTGGAATGGTAGTTTAGGCAAGGCAAAACAGCATTTAGATGCAACTGCATTAAAACTTAATGAAAAATTATCTAGCTCTATAAATGGTCAGGCAAATATTGCGGTACTCAAAAGCGTAGTTACTCAAGCAAGTGCTGCTATTCCAGTTATGCCACTTTATATAGCATTATCTTATAAAAAAATGCGTGAAGCAGGTTTTCATGAAGGTTGCATAGAACAGATTGTCAGATTAGACAATACCATGTATAGCGATAACGCTACTTTAGATGATCAGAACCGCTACCGCATGGATGATCTTGAATTACAAGATAGCATTCAAGAACATTGCAAAGCTACTTGGAGTAAGCTAACCGACGAAAATTTATCTGAAATAACAGATTACCAGTTATATAAAGATGAGTTTTTAAGATTATTTGGTTTTCAATTTCCTGAAATTGACTATGAAGCAGATGTAACTCTAGATACTAGCTCAGAATTTATAGATTTATAATTGCAGTTATTGCATGTCTTCTGTTTGAAGATATGCAGTTAACAAGTTTTTTATTTCTCTCTTTCCTTTCTTATTTTTTAATTTAACATTAAAAATTTTTCTAACAGATAATTTTTAGTCATCTGCTATTTTAGGTAAAAATAATGCTGATATTAGGCATAGAAACTTCTTGTGATGAAACAGGCATAGCTATATACGATAGCGATACAGGGTTTATAGAACACTCATTGCATTCACAGATTGCCATGCATAAAGAATATGGCGGTATAGTGCCAGAGCTAGCATCACGAGATCATATCAAACGCATTTTACCTATGATTACCGATGTACTAACTAAAGCTAAAAAAACTAAACATGATATAGACGCAATTGCATATACTAAAGGCCCAGGTTTAATGGGGCCGTTACTAATTGGTGGTTGTGTAGCAAAATCTTTAGCCTTAGGATTAAATATCCCTGCTATAGGTGTACATCATATGGAAGGGCATTTGCTTATACCAATGCTTGGTAATACTGAAATACAATTTCCTTTTGTTGGTCTTTTAGTATCAGGCGGTCATACCATGTTGGTTGAAGCTACTGATTATGGCAGCTATAAAGTTTTGGGCGAATCAGTTGACGATGCAGCCGGCGAAGCTTTCGATAAAGTTGCTAATATGCTTGGTCTTGATTACCCTGGGGGGCCAGCAATTCAAAAGCATGCGCAAGCAGGTAACCCTAAAAAGTTTCGTTTTCCGCGACCAATGACTAACAGACCAGGGCTCGACTTTAGTTTTAGTGGATTAAAAACTCATACTTTGAATGCTATAACGGATTGCAAAAAAAATGCTAATTTTAATGATCAAAGTATAGCTGATATCGCTTACGCCTTTGAAACCGCAGTAGTAGACACCCTAACAATAAAATGCAAGCGGGCTTTAGAAGCTACAGGTTGTAGCCGGTTAGTAATAGCCGGAGGCGTTAGTGCTAATATACGCTTAAGAGAATCTTTAGTGCAAGCTACAGTAAGCTTAAATGCTAAAGTAATTTATGCTCCAGTTGACTTATGTACCGATAATGGCGCAATGATTGCCTATGCTGGTTATTATAGACTTCGAAACAAGATTAAAGATCAAAGCCCCACCGAAATAAACCCGCAACCCCGATGGCCAATGGATTCAATAGGTTACTAATTAGCTTTTTGTATAATTTACAGTAACTAAATTATAGGCAGTCGTAGCTGTTGTAGTTACAGGATTACTTAATGTATTATTCACGAAGTTATATTTTTTACTATTTGCATTATACTTTGTTTAAAATAGCGAAGTTGACCCGTAAATAAGAAAGAAGTAATGTATATTTACAATAACTTTCTTAATTACTAGTGCATTAATTGCTGTTTTATATTTTACGAGCCAGTTTATATAGCAGACATCCCACTCCCCCAGCTACCGCATTAGAAATCACTATCGTTTGCATAATTAAATCTTTATTATGATGAATTAACTCTACTGATCTATTATATATTTCCTGCTCTCTTTCTGAACCATTAACAATAAATGGCATATCAAGAATTGTTGATGCTTTTGATTCTCCTACAAAACCACCGCAAAAGCCAATAAAAGCACCCGTAATAGCACCGACAGTTGCTAAAGCCATACAATCTGCTATTATAGAGACAGTTCTTTTAAAACATGAAACATTGTTAGTTTCATCATTTGGTACTGTTACTTCAGTTTGATAACTACCACTAGGTGTGTGAATTCCTGTTAAAGATGAGTTCATAATAATCCTATATTTGTTGAGTTTAATTGGTAATGTTATTGGCAACTTTTCAATAAGTAGAAGTAAAATCAAAAAAACAAACATTGTTTGTTTTGAAATTAAGAAATACCTTAAAAGGTGGGATTTTTAATGATATTTGATACAATGCATATTATTTGATATTAAAATTTTGACTTAACTTATTAGTAGACCACATAACGTAGAGATAAAAACTATTGAAAAGTTCAATTATTATTAATTTATACCGCTGTCTTTATGAATGCTCACACCCTAGCGTTTCATTGCTCATTCTATTGCCAGATTATCATTAGCCATATAATTAGGTGTATGATCTACAAAACACTACCTTAGCTAAAAATTTATAATCACTTGCTGAGAAATTGCATTTTCGACTGCCACGTGTATATAACTTTAAGATTATAGATAGAAACAGCTTGAAGTTGCATTTAATTTATTTTATTTTTGTAAGCAATCAGTCCAGTACACATGCCACCAAGTTGCTGGTCGTTTATAAATATTTTTATGGTATGTGATTTTATCAACTAAGCGCCGATATTTTATACCTTTAGTTGTTATTGGAACTCTGACTTTAATTTATATACCGCAGATGCTGTTGCTCCCATTGTTGCACTAGAAATTATTGCTGCATACATAATTAACTCTCTATTATCATTAATTAACTCCACTAACCTTTTGTATTATTGAAGCTCTTCTCCTGAAGTATTATAAGCTACCCTCTTTGAAAGGTGTAGGTGCTAACAGAAAAACTTTTTCATAAAAATATAGTCTAATATACAAAAGGACAAAATTAAATAATAATTAAGGAGAGTATTAATGATAAACGAAACTAATAGAACTCTAGAAACAATAGAGCAGATACCAGAAATTAA
>CAKNAD010000145.1 GCA_929200515.1 Candidatus Gorgonimonas leptogorgiae
CGTGTATATAGCTATAAAAGATGTAAAGTTAGACAAAATATAGAAATTTTAATATAAAAACTTTTATCTGATTTTAACTATCTATTTGATGCTTGTGTTAAATAAAATGTATGTAAAAGGTGCTCGTAGCAATTAAGAGCTATATTTTTAAGGGATTAACTGAGTGGCTGGATAAGATTTTTTGTGTTTAGAAACAGAAGCGTTATAAACACAGGATTTAAAAGATAAACAGAAAGATTTAATTCGATGCAAAATACAGCAAGGAAAATATAAGTTAATTTACAGTAGTTTGTGATTCAAATTAAATCTTTTTAGCTCTGAATTTCTACATATGGAAGTAAAACTGACCTTAAAAGTAAAGCAGAGATGTAACCATTTTTTATTAATGATTTTAAACTTTAATCTCCTCTTCGTATTAGAAGAGGTTGCAATATACTGTTAGTAAGTATTATTTAGCTAAAATTTAAATATTAATGCTCTAATTAAGTAGCGGTTAAACTTGACTAAATGATAAAACTTATTAGTCTTTTTCAACGTTAGCAGCTTGTAGACCTTTTTTACCTGTTTCTATATCAAATCTTACTCTTTGACCTTCAACTAGTGTTTTAAAACCATCACCAACAATTGCACGGAAATGCACAAAAACATCAGGCTCGCCATTTTCTTGTGCGATAAAACCGAATCCTTTATCTTCATTAAACCATTTAACTGTGCCGGTTGATTTTCCATTAGAGTTAGACATAAAACAATATCTCCTAAATTTATATAAACGCTATTATGGATTTAGATAATTTGTATACATTAACTAGATCCAATGTAGTTTTATGATACTCAATACAATCGCAGCTGGCACTAAACATTCGTCGCACACTACTTAAAATAGCAAGGGTTCATAAAATACAGTAAAATACTTTAATCACTATACTAGCAATTGTCAAACTACTTATGAAAAATATCGCATAAATATTAATATTTTTAACTAAAAGAGTATTTTTTACTGCTACAGCATGTAGAGTATCACAAAACAAATGATTTTAGAAGAATTATTTTAAAATAAAATAAATAATTATAAGTTTTAGCTAAAATTTAGTGTTATTTCCCCAATATGAGGTAAAATCTTCTATATTTAGCTCTTCTTTTGGGGCGTTTTTTCCTGCTTTGGTTCCAAGATAAACAAATCCACATAATTTTTCAGTCGCAGATAGCCCTAGTTTATTAGCAACAAAATCATTATAACACAGTTCTCCTGTACGCCAATAAGCTCCTATGTCTAAAGTGAAAGCCATTAGTAACATGGATTGTACTCCAGCAGCTAAAGAGAGCATTTGTTCTATCTCTGGTACTTTCTTGTGTTTGTGTATGCAACAAATAGGAGCTACAATAGTAGGTGCACGCATCGGCAATTGCTGGTATCGCTGTTGCTCTTGCTCCGATAATTCTCTATTATTTTTTAAAGAAATAGCTTTTGCAAAAACTTCTCCAAGTTTATTTCTATGGTTATCAGTGATAATTAAAAATCTCCAAGGTCTAAGCCTAGCATGATCTGGAGCTTTTAAGGCCGCTCTAAATAACAGCTGTAAATGCTCTTCAGTAGGACCTGGAGATGTTAATATAGGACTTGAGCTTCTGTTTAGTAATGCATCTATAGCATCCATTATAATTACCTCTAAGTTATTATTTTGTTTTCATAAACGCCATGCCTTTTAAAACTTGTAGTGCCTGATCAACTTGATAATCTGACAATAAGTTTTTTAATTCTATACTAGTTTTACTTGTATTAGTAACATTTTTAATTGGTTTCTTGTGAGCATAGAGATCTTGTTCGCTAATAGTATCTTCTGGTTCTTTTAAGGTTATAATAGCCGGGGGAATATTTATATCTGGAACAACCCCGGTAAATTGTATAGATCTTCCCTTAGGAGTATAATATAAATCTGTTGTGAGCTTGATACCTGAGCTACCATCTTCAGTTAATGAAGCTATTCGTTGCACTGATCCTTTACCAAAACTTTTTGTGCCAATGACTACAGCACGATTATAATCTTGAAAAGCTCCAGCGATAATTTCAGCACAAGATGCTGATCCATCGTTTATTAAAATGGCTATAGGTATATCGAATAAACTTATAGGCATTTTTTTGCTGTAGTACTCAGTTTTAAACTTACTATTTTTACCTTGAGTATAAACTATTAATGACTTTTGGACAAAATAGCTACAAATGTCTACCGCAGATTCTATAATACCACCTGGATTATTTCTTAAATCTAATATTATCCCTTTGATTTTATTATTAGTATATTTTTTTGTTAACTGTTTTAATTCGTTATAAAATTCTTTATTAGTGGCACCATTAAAGATCTTAATTTTAATATAGCCAAATTCGTTATTAATATTAATAGCATCAACGCTTTGAAATTTAATTTTTTGTCTTTTTAATGAAAAGCACAATTCTTTTTTTGCTGAGGGTCTGAACACAGCAAGATTAACTAAAGTATTGGGCTTCCCAGAGATTGAAGATAATATTTCATTGTAGTTTTTTATTAATTTTTTGCCGTTTATACTAGTAATGATATCACCACTTTTAATTCCTGCCTTAGATGCTGGTGTGTTATCCATGGTACTAATTATTTTTGCCATACCATTTTCCAATATAACTTCTATACCGATTCCAGAAAAATTGCCGTCGTTGAAATCATGAAAGTTATTCATAGATTTATCATCAAGATAAACAGAATGTGGATCTAATCCAGACATCATTCCTTTAATAGCATTATCAATTAGTGCTTTGTCAGTTATATCAAAAACATAATATTTTTTTATTATTTGATATGCAGTAGCAAATTTTTGAAACTCTTCTATAGGTAAAAAATCTATTTGTTCATTATTATTAGTAGCTTCAACCGCTGTAGCTTTTTTAGATGAATCTTTAGTAGCATACGCTCTAGATTCAAAGGAAAATAGTAATAGCCAAAGCAAGATACATAGTAGAGGGTATAAATACCAAGTTGTCGATTTAAAGCCAAACATATCATACCTTTAATAAGTTATTTGATAGTATAATATATCATAGCTAGTTGCTTATAACTTAATTATTTGCTGTTTTTGTGCTATGGAAGATACAGGCGATAACCTATATATTTTTAATATACATGTGGCAGTTGGAATCTTAATTTACAACTGCCACATGTTAATTTAACTATTATTATTTACTATTGTTTCAATATTATTAATTATTGTTTTAGTTGCTTTTTTATCGTTAAGTAATTTTGAAAAAGTTTTATCTATTAATTCTATATTTTGTAAAACAACTTCATTGCTTTTTATGTTGTAATTATCTGTAGTCGATGCTAGTTCGCTTGTAATTAATTTATGTGGATGCAGTAATTTTTTATTAGTTGCTAGTAATTCATTTAAGGTTAATTTTAATTTAGAAATTATGTAGGTAAAGTTTTCACTATTATTAGTTTTAACTAAGGTAGATGATATCAAGCTCTGATGCTGTTTTAAGATTTTTATTTTATCTTTAATTTCGGTTATTTTATTGGTTTTGTTGTCAATATTATAGCTTTTAATTTCGTAGTTTAGTATGAATATTTCAAGGTTATCGTATATTTCATCTGTTAATTCAGAACTATCCTGTATGATAGAGCTTATACTTGTAATAATATTGTTATTTGGTTCTATGGTATCTGTTTTAGAATCAATCATAGCTACTATAGTAGCTAGTTTATCAATTAATGACATTAATTCTTCTGTATTAGTGGTATAGTATTTTGCAGTTTTTGTTATTTTTTTATTTTTATTATAAAAATATTCTATGTCAGCATTATATTGAGCTATGCTAGATGTTAAGTTATCTAAACAATTTGTTTTTAATTTTTGATATTTATCGCTATTTATATTAAGGTTTGCAATAGAATTAATGCTATTATAAATTTTATTTAGATGCTGTATAATGTAATTTGTGTATTTATTTATAGCATTTGTTAACGGTGTTAATTTATTGTTAGAGGTTAATTGTAAATGTATATTACCAGTAGCGAGACGCTCGATGTCAGATATTAATTTATTTAAGTAATCATTTATATCATCAAAGTCAAATGTTTTACCCGTATTTTTTTTGTAACATCGTTTTAATATAATAGCAGTAGTTAATAAAGTTATTATAATTAATAACAGTAAGCTTGAGTAAATAAACATAAAAATATTATTATAAGTGGCATTATTTATTATAATACTATTAAATTTAATTAAGTATTCATTAAATTTAATAATTGATTGTTCAATTGCTTCAGAAATAGACTTAACCTGTAAAAAAATTGTTAGTTTGTCGTCTATGGTTTTAAATAGTACCATAGTTTTTTGTAAGTTTATATCTATCTTAGATAAATAAGTTATAACACTTTTATCTTCTATTTTTGTAGAATTTATTAGAGAGTTGCCATTTTTTAAACTACTTATAATATTAAATAAAGTTTTAATATCCTTGGTAAAAATTTCAGTAGATGAAGCATCAACATCAAAACCTTTAATATAACCTTCTATATTATTAGTAGCTCTTTCTGCTAACCATATAGTTTGTTGAGCTAAAGATATTTTATTAGTATCGGCATTTATTACTAGCATTTCTTCTATCAGTTGCTTGCAATCAACCTTAGTTTGCATTAATAACGCATAGATTTGCTCTAAGGCACTAAACAAATCATGAATTTTTTCTTCGTTATCTAACAAACTATTTAAATCGAATAACATGTCTTTCCATAAAAATTCTATATTGTTTATAATATTTGCAGAATTGTTATCGTAAAAAAATATACTTTGGTTGTTCGAGCTTTTTATATTTACAATAGAGTTAGTTAATGATTTTTTTAATTTTTTTATGGTATCAAAATTTATTTTCTTATTACTTGTAATAGTACTGTGTAACTCAGTTATATTTATGTATGTTTCTATACTATATTTTAATAAATTATTTTTTTTGTTATTGATCTCAGATATTTTAATTGAGAGTAAAAAAACTATTATTATTAATAAAGTAAATATGCTAGTTAAAGTTAATATTTTTAATGTTGCTAAGTAATTTTTTTGTTTCATGCCATAACTTTTCATATAAAATCCATTTTGATAATAGTTGTATTTAGCAAGTAAATTAGCAAATCAATTTTGAATGCTGTTGTGCTTAGCACTTTCAAGATATTATACTTAGAATTCAATTTGCTTCTAAGCTATAAAATTATAATCCTTCATTATAAGATGGATGAAATTTTTTACTTGTTAATAACTGGTCAACATTAAGATTATATAATGTATTATTATCATATGAGTAAGCTTCATCAATAAATTCTGATATTAGCTCTAAAGGTGGATTGTTTGTTAAGTCATATTTTGATAAATGTTGATCTAATTGTAATTTGCCACATATATTATCAACCAATAATGCAATTGGCGCATTGTCAATATTTAATAATATAATACGAGATTTATCGTTTAGTTTAGTAGGTGTAGATAGCAATAAGTATTTGAAATCAATAATAACTACTAAACTACTTTGTATACTAGCAATACCACGAATATATTCATTTTGTTGTGGAATAATAGTTATTTTAGGAGCCGCTGTTATCAAATCAATATACTTTTTATTTATTATAAAATTATATTGATTCACCATGAAATGTATACTTAAATCAATTATACTATCATCTGTTGTCTGCTGTTTTAAAGTAGATGTATTTTCAGCTTTTGTGTTTATATCATAAAGATAAGACCATGCTTTTTCGTTATCTATGATATTCATAGGGCTTATTTCCTTGTTAATAGAAGATGCATATACAGGTGGAAGATAAAAAGTTTAACTTGAGATAAAATACCAAAGGAAATTAATTTCCTTTTAAAGTGTTTCAGCGATAAAAAGTAAAACAATTCAAATATCTAAATATTAACAATAACGGCGTTAAAATCTAGCTCTATAGTATAGGATCTTATTATCTTTTTTTTGCCTGCCTACAATCGTATAAATAAAGAATAGATTACTCTAATAAACCTAGGCTATGGAAGATATAGAAGATATATCTTTTCAATGTATTTATACCTATCTCAAATTAAAAAGCAGTAATGCAGTAAAAAAACAAAAAAACATAGCGTAACGGTAGCAATTAGGTGTATAATATCAAGATAAATTTTTTATAAAAGGTATGCCGATGTTCAAGGAGAAAAGCTAGATGATATGTTTATACAATAAGATTAAACAAAAATTATTTGTATTTTTTCAATATATTTGCCCTAAAATATTATTGACTAAAATCTTAGGTGTTATTGCTAATTGCAAAATTGCTATTATAAAGAATTTAATTATAATTTTATTTGTAAAATATTATAGTGTTGATTTACAAGAGGCAGAATACCCAGATATAAAAAATTACAGCAGTTTTAATGAGTTTTTTACCAGACACCTTAAAAAAGATGCCCGCCCCTTACAAGCACAACCACATGAATTAGCATCACCAGCTGATGGAGTAATTAGCCAGTTTGGAGATATCACCAATGGAAAGCTAATCCAAGCTAAAGGATTTGACTACGATCTAAACAAACTACTAGCTAACGATAACAACCTTGTCGATCAATTTAAAGATAGTTCATTTATAACTATTTATTTAGCCCCTAAAGATTATCATCGGGTACATATGCCTATTTCAGGACATTTAGAAAAAATGATTTATATTCCAGGAGAGCTATTTTCAGTTAATGAGACTACCGCTAATAATATTGATAATTTATTTACTCGCAATGAGAGAGTAGTATGTGTATTTGATACCAAAACTCATGGAAAAATGGCAGTTATCTTTGTAGGGGCTCTTATTGTTGGTAGTATTTCTACTGCATGGCATAATCGAGTGTATTATACAGATAAAAAAATACACACAGTAAATTATAATACTGATGAAAACCAGCAGCAGGTATTTATACAGCAAGGAGAAGAGATAGGATTTTTTGAGCTAGGCTCTACCGTTATTGTATTATTTGATAAAAACAATCAAGAATGGAGTCAGGCTGTTAATGTAAATAATTCTGTAAAAGTTAATCAAGTATTAACTAAGAGTAAAATTTAATTTGTGAATACTACCTATAAATGAGTCAATGCTGATGCTAAACTTCTAAGCCTATTAATGTAATATTGGTTATTATTACTTGCATTAGATACATCATCATTTATAGCTGCTATCCCCTTTTCTTTAGTAATATTTTTAATTGCTTTTTTTTTGCATTTGTTTAGAGGTATATCCGTCTAAATAATATTATTGTAATATTAACAACCTATTATTCTAGTAGGTTAACTTTAAAATAGAGTCTTTTTTTAATTATCTCTTGATTTATAAATTTTATAAAAGCTCTATAATAAAGTTAACTATTTTAAAATATTGCAAAAATATTATATATACACGTGGAAGTTGGAAATGCGGGTTTTCAGCAAGTGATTATAAGTTTTTA
>CAKNAD010000146.1 GCA_929200515.1 Candidatus Gorgonimonas leptogorgiae
CCCTGGGCTACTATTTTTTGCTGGAGTGTATTCCTTAAGTTGCTAGCAGATAACTGAAAACAAGGCGGTAAATCTTGAGTTTTTTTTGCAGTATTCTCTTTTTGAATAGCAATAAAATCTTTAATATTAGCATCTATAATTGAATCTAGATTTTTTTCAATTTCTTGTTCTTGCAGTTGTGATATTTTTTTAAATGTAGTAATGCCAATACGCTCCATCTCCTGATATTTTTTATTAGCAATTCGATGAATGTCGTTTATATCTCCAGTTGAAGTAAAAACCACTTCTTCCATCATAGAGTTGATAGTATTATGTAGCGACTGAGGAGAATTAAGCCCAAATCTACCAATTTCTGATAAAACTTTTTCTGCTAATGGCGAATCTAGTTTATCTAGTAAACTAAAAAATGTTCTTAATGATTCATTGTCTAATAATGTTGCAAAGCGAGCACACATTCCGGTTGAATCTTTTAATAAATAAGCAACTAAGCAACCAAGTAATTCCCAGTTAATGGTATTAATACCCATATTGCGTTCATGCCCCGTTGCATTTAAATACATTGAAAGATTTATAGTTTCTTTAATTCCCCATAGCAAAAACGATTGTTCAAATTTTGTGCTGGCACGTTCTGCAAATATGTAGTGCCAAAATTGTTGCTCAAATGAAAGATTATTTGGAGTATACTCTCTTTTAATGGTTTTTTTACTAGCTGCTATAACATTATTAAATACTGAATCGCTAAGATTAACCGCTTTACCTTGAAGCTTATCAACAACTTTTTGCGCTATATGCCAAGGAGTAAAGGTATAATAGTATAAATTAGCACACTGTGCTGCATATATTAATCCTAGTGAAGTTATTCCAGCAATACGATGTAGCATTGCATTAACATGGGTTTGAATAGATTTTTCAATTTCAGATACGCTATTATAATCTATTAAATTATCAATTAATTCAGAACCATAAGTCTCTTTTAATAACTTTACCTGATAGCTATTTAAGAATCTAGTATTTTTTGAGAGTACATCCATACTCCAAATAAATCTGTCGTATTTTGATTTCATCACTTGGTAATCTGAAATACCAGCTTTCTCATTAATAGCTTCAAAAAAATCCGCTTCTTTTAAAAATAATAAAAAAGCTAAAGTTCCGCTTTTTGTACTAAATACATCAATAAACTCTTTTGCTGAATTGTATCCTAGCATTCTAATTAGAGTTTTAAATTTTCGATCGCTAGCAGCTACGCAAACTCTTTCTTTAAATTCATTAAGAGAATGTGGTCGTTTAGGTATTGCCATAGAAAAAGCTCCACAGGTCATATAGCGCAATGCCCAGATACTCCAGTTAAGAGCATACATTGGAGATAACCTACTGATATATTTAGGTGTTTTATTAAATAGGGTATCAAGGCTATCAAGACAAAAGTCTTTTACAGTTTTGGCTCCAGGGTATACGACTTTAGTATCTTCTTTATGTGTTGGCAAGTGCTTAGCTGCGACTAACAATAGTTTTTCAGTAATAGCGGGAGAAAAATCTTGAAAAATATTAGGTAGCGATGAATATTCTTTAATGCCTTTGATATAATTATCTACGTCTTGAGCCCAACCAGAAAAACAAGCTATAGCACCAGAAGATATACTTACAAATGTAGTTATTGCATTTGGCCAATTAACAAATGATCCTGGTGGAAAAGAGTCGCTACCACCTGAAGGGCAACCTTGGGAATCTTTATAGTACAACGATTGTAAAAAAGATACGGCGTTGTTTTCTGCTGAATTAGCCGCTCCTGTAAATGAAATATTTTCTGCTGTGTTAATATTTTTATAGATATCAGCCGCACAACTACTTGCATTTAAACTAGCATCAAGCGGAACTGCATACAGAATTGATGCGTTTTCAGTAAGTCCAGGAACTAATGTTTCCATTTGTAAAAAAATTTGCTTCATTGATATAATTGCATTAAATAGTTTAGGAGCATTTTTTTGTAAATTACGTAATAGTTCCGTACCTTGTATAGTAAAGAACATATTAACTACAGCAGCAGCAACAAATGCACCAGGAATAAAAGCACTATTTTTTGAACAATAACTAATTATTTTTTTTATAGTATTAAAAATACGGCTCTGTTTGCCAAAATATTTTTCAAAAAAATTCAATTCAAATAATTTATCAAGGTGATGATTAAACTTTTCCATTAATATGTTAGTATCTTCATTAGAAGATATATAGTTAAACGCTAGCATCATTTTAGCCAAGGATTTATCTTGAAGCATACGGTAAGATTGTTTACAGGTTTGTTCTAATTGTTCTAGTTTTGCTGCGTGTCTATCTGGGCTTCTATGTAATTTAAATGCCATTTGTTCAGTAAGTGATTTTAGATGATCATTATAGTGAATTATACTAGTTTTAAAGTTGCTAAAAATTTGTTTATCATTAGAAGTTTGACTAGTATCGCTTTTTATAATAAAGCTACCAAGGTGAAATGACATAATTTTCTGATATATAAGCACTGTTTCTAGCGATGGTGGTAATTTTTTTGCTAGTATAGAATCAAAAGTAGCAGTAAAGCATTCATCATAAATTTTAAATAGAGAAACAATAAAAAATTTTTTATCTTCTAGAAGGTTAGTATTATTTATTATTTTTGCAAAAGATTTATCTTCAACGGAGTGGAGATATGTTTTTAGATAATTAATCCAAGATATAGAACATTCTTTATTATATAGTGTTTTTAAAAAATTATTGTAATCATTAGATAAACTATTAAAATGTAGTTGTAAATCATCTTTTAATTTTAGTATCTCGTCGTCTGGTTTATAAATAGTATTTAGAGCATTAATTATCCATTTCATTGGGTTAATAATGCGAGTTTCGGTTATGTTATCAATGTTTTTAATTTGGTAATCTAGATAACTGTTAAGTTGTTTAAGGCTATACTCATTAAGAAATAGTTTTTCCATTGATAATTTTGTTTGCTGAAGTGCATATTGGCATAAATTTTTTAATCTTGTATGGTCTTTATCTTGCATTAGAATATAATTCTTTTTACGAATATTTTCAGCAGGAACAAGAGTGGTTTTATCTCGTGATAAATCTGGTCGAAACAAATTTTCAGATATAACTTTAGGTGTTGATAAAAAATAGCTTCTACCGTTTATTTTTTGCTGTATTTGTTTAAATGTTAATTCATGAATATTAGTCGCATACTTGTTAATTTTTTTTGATGATTTATTTTGATCATTAATTAGATTCTCTATTAATGACAAATTAGTATTTTCTAATGATTTACCATCTGTATAAGCACAAATCAACGTTCCAAGCAAGTGTTTGTTTTCTTCCATTTGCTCTAATGTTGTTTTGTTATGGCTATTATTTTTTGATGTTATGTTTTCATTTGGTGCAACTGGATTTGCTAAAGAATTTACAGAACGTTTTTTTGTATGTAATTGTTGTAACTCTATAGCTTCATGCTGGTTATTCTTGTTAATTGAATTTTTTATTGTTGATTTTTTAGTATTGATATCTCTAAAAAAACATACGCAATTTGCTAATAAAGCAGCAGAAAATTCTTCTTGTGCTTTAGCGATATGCTGACTTATGGAATGATAAGCTGTTTTAAATGCAGCAGCTAGTTTTTCTGCGGCTAATATTGATTGATTCTTATCCTGTCCTTGTTCTAAATCTCTACTTACTTGATTGATAAGCTCAGCAACGCAATAGTCATATAAAAAATGTTCATTATTGCCTAATTCTTGATATAAGGCCTCGATTATTTCACTAAAACCTTGTAAAATAATTTTTCTTATTTCTATTTTTCCATTGAAAGTTATCATGAAGTCATCAGAAATTATACTGTTATCAAGACTTCTTAAACTATTTAGAGATGCTTCTCTCCAGTTGTTAGCTCTATTGCCAGCCCGTTTAATAGGAAGAGTTGCTAATTTATTACAATGAAAATTATGGTCTAAATCCATTATGTGTTCATTTAGATGCAAAATTATTTTATCGGCAATATTGTTTCGCATTGCTTGCATTATGTTAGTAACAGCTGTTTTTTTATTATAAGATAAAACTGATGTGCTTTGTATACAGTTAGTTAACATCTGAGGCATGCTATATAAGCTATTAATTAAATCATCAGCAATAAGAAGTAAATGTCTTTTATCTTCTGCTCTACTAGCTATTTCAAATTGTGCTGTAGAATAATGTTTTTCATTTAAGCTATTAAAAAAACCACCTATAATACTATCAAAGGTTGATAACAAATAACTAAAATTTGCCTTTTCTAATAATAGTTCGTGTTCAGCTAAAATTTTAGATAACTTTGCCGAACATTCGATGATTTTTTGTTTATTAATTTCTAACAAGTCAGAAAAAATAATGTTTTTATCGTACATAACTTGATTTACATGTAGGAAAAAATCGCTTGTTTTTTGGTTGAATTCATCGTATCTACGAATTATTTTTTCTACGGGATGTTTATCAGTTTTAATATCGTAATTTATGGCTAAAAAGAATGCGGCTAATTTTGGTGTTCTAAAAGTATATTTAGATTCAAAGTTATGATTTGAGCTAATGCTTAAATTAAAAGTTTCATTATTATTAAATATATGTGTTTTTAAGTACTGATAAATAGTTTTAAGTTGAAATTTTATCGGATTGTTTTTAATTTGTAAAAAACATTCTAGAATATCAGCGTTAGCAATTTCAGGGCAGGCATATATTAATATTGCATTAAGATTAATAAATTGAATTAAATTCTCAGTAAATTCTTTGTGCTTAATATTTAAACTATATAAGTCTTCTAAAAATTTATTTGTTTTTAATATTAACACTAAGATATCAGTGTTTACTTGAGTGCTATTACTGTAATTAGCATTGTAAAAGTCTATTTTTTTTTGCAGTAAATCAAAAAATTCATGTAATGAATTCATAGTATTTGCTACTGTTGTATTACTATAAAGAGATATTTGTTCTATGTCTTGCAGTTGTTCTTCAAGCTTAATGATATAACTTAAATATGGCTCTTGATTAAGATTATCAGGGATTATTAAGCTTTGTTTCCATGGTAATGCTATATTGTATTGTTGTAAAGAATGAGATGGATCATCTGATAATTCTGCATTAAAAATAGTTCTGGTTACTAAATTTGAAGCTTTTTGTTTAATAGATTTAACTATTTCACTAAATAGATTGTTTTTATGGGCATCTAATAAATAATTTTTTTGTTCTGAATCTTGTAGAGATTTGAAGTTAAAAAAGTTATCTATATAAGATTGATTATTCTTTATTTTTGATTCCATAGTTTTTATCTTATTATAAATTAATATACTAGTTGATTACTTTTTTTAAACGTATTAATCTGTTTTATTTAAAGCTATGCTAGGTAAAAAATTAAATTAAAAGTTTGTAGTTGTATTAATTTAATTCTAAATTATTTTTATAAGTAAGTAAATTTTTATAATGGGTATAAATTTTTTTTGACCAAATTTTAGTTTTAAAGTACTATCTTTATAAGATTTTTTATAACTAAAAATAGTCTTTTGTAAATAGGCTTACTAATGGTAATGAATAAATTTCTAATATTAACCAAAATAACAAGTAATTTTTATTGCTTAGTATTTCTTGGTTTTTTTGCATCGACTCAATGTATAGCTAAAATAACCACAGATGATGTATTTGTAATTGTAAAAAAAAGTATAGAAGAACAAGCAACTTTAGAATATTTAGCACCATACAGAGAGCTAATATTTATAACACTAAAAGAGTTATTTGATCAACACACAGGTAAATTTTTATTCGCTACATATAAAACAGAATTACAAAACATTAAACAAGGTATAAAAGGTAACTATACCACACAAGCAAGTATAGCTACTATACCAGTAGGTCCTGAAACATTACAAGCTAAGTATGTTCTTTATAATATTATTAGCCATAAAGTTTTTTTAGGATTGATTATTAATTTTATAGCTCCTGTATTTAATAGTTACTTAAAAGAAGAAAAATTAAAACATATTATTAGTCAACATGATATATCTAAATTAAAGTATATTGAAGGTTATCAACAATTATATTCTTTGTTAGAAAGTGGCTATCAAACAGCTAAAAAACTCATAGATGCTACTCCAGATTCAGATGTATATCGTGCAATGAACGAGCATAAACGTTTATCATCGCACCATCCTAGATACTGGTGGGAAGTTAAAGGTACTAGAAATATTCCAAATGAATATTTAATAGAAATGTTTGCCGATCAGTTATCAATTGATTTGCATCGTGGCGGTGAACAAAAAACAACAACACAAAAAATAGACCATTACAAAGAATACTTATTAAAAAATAAATTTGGTAATGGTAAGGAGTGGGAAGGAAAATACTTACTAATGAAAAAGTTATTTGAATATGCAGAAAAAATACAAATAAAATACCGTAATAATACTAAAAAATTTGGTAGCTTGATAGGTCTTATTGATTAACTTAGAGAAACCTTATTTTAAAGCTAACATTTAATAAGCACATAGACATTAAAGGAAATTATAAATGAATAGTTATAGCAGTTTTAATACAAAAACGAATATATATGATGAAGTAGAAGCTAGGCTTGATATAAACATACCAAAAGAAGAATTACCAAAAAAATCTTTTTCTAATAATAGAATTGTTAGTTTGGTTGATCAAACTAACAGCTATAATGATAATGACAGTAGCATGGAACATATTTATGAAGAAGTAAACTATAAGAATGAAGAAAAATCTTCAAAATCACTACTTAAAAAGAAAAAAAAAAATTTTTGAATAGTTGTAAAACAATAAAAAACAAAATAATCCAAAAAAAACATAATGACACTAAGGATGAAGATCAAAGTATAGATAAAACAATAAACCATAATAAAGATTATGAATACATATATGAGTCATTCGATGAACCATCGTCTAAACCCAAAAAACATATAAAATACAATAGATTTAAAACAAGCATAGCTACAATTAAAAATAAATACTTTTACAAAAATAAAAGTCATAGTAATAAATATAATTTACAAACTGCAAACGCTAAGTACGGTAATTCTAGTTTATCGATGAATAATGCTGTCGACAATGATTATAACATAAAAGCTACTAGTAGATTATTAGATAAAGAGGGTTATGAAGTACCAATCTGTCAACAAAAAAAAAAATTATCTAACAACGACAAACAGAATATTACTTCTATAAATAATACAGATCCTCAAGATAGTGAAAACACTAGCACTAGAAAATTACAAGCTACAAGTGTAGAAAAACTTATTCAAAAACCTAAAGATCTAAAACATTCGTCAGCTACTAATAATCAAGATGGACAAACATTAAATGATTTGAAAGGTATTGTGCATGAAAGAGTAACTATGTTTGAAAAAAACTATATACACGTGGCAGATGAAAATGCTAGGTTTCAGGGCTAAAGAAAAAGATCTAA
>CAKNAD010000147.1 GCA_929200515.1 Candidatus Gorgonimonas leptogorgiae
ATTAGATCTTTTTCTTTAGCCCTGAAACCTAGCATTTCCATCTGCTACGTGTATATATTAAATATTTAAATTATTTAATAAATCAGATTCTTCTGTTGTTAATGCTTCTTTTTTTAGTTGTAGCATTTTTTCTAATACCGGTTTCGTAGCTGTTTTAATTATCTTCAACTCTGTTAAATTAAATTCTTTTATATTATCTTCCTTATAATAATCATCATAATAATAATCTTCATCATCATCATTATAAATGCGAGTATCACAAATAACAGTGCGATTTTCATTTGGATTTATCACTACTGTACGTTGTGAAACCTCCTCAATTCTTTGGCTAAGATTTTCCAGAAAAATAGTCAGACAAGTTTTATTGTTGTTATTAGTTATATCTAAATTAGGATTATGCTCTAATATTGTATCTATGATATTAAAATAAAAATTTATGTAATTTTTACTAGCAGGTACATTAGCCCAAAAATTATCTTTTGCAACATAACCCTCTAAAAGAAACTGACAAGAACAAGCGATCATTATAAGAGTTTTGTTATCTTCATCTTGAAGATTTAAGTTAGCATTAGCTTTGAGTAACAGTTTTAGAATTTCAATAGATTTAGTTATATTTTTTTCAGAATTATAGGGAGATTTATTTACAAAAAGTGGAGAATTTAAATTTTTAATAATTTTTAATGCAGGAGTATTACCTTTATTATCCGGTTTATTAATATCAGCACCATTAGCTAACAATATATCTGTATTTTCTTGTCTATGATTATTAACTGCGTGCATTAATGCTGTTTCACCCGCATGGTTTTGATTATCTATATTATCTTTAGGAAAGTCATCTAATATTATAGAAAACACCTTTGAATTTTCACTCTGAGCAACGATCATAAGCATATTATTACCTGATAATTTATCAATAGATAAAATAAATTCTTTATAAGATGTTTCTATAATAGATTTCAAGTACTTTAATATTTCACCAGATTTATCTCGCAAAGCAAGAGTTAAAGCTTGCTTTTTATAATCTTCACTTAATTGATCGATTAGTTTTGGTTGACTCTCACATATAAGTTTTAAAGCGTCTATATTTTTATTTTCAAGAGCATATATAAATGCATCCTTTCCGTTTTTATCCTTAGCATCGAGATTTGCACCTGATGCTATAAGACGTTGCAAACATGGCAATTAGTATGTTTAGTAGCAAGCATAACTGGTGTCTGTCCATAATCATTTGCGGTATTTACTGCATCAGTTTTTGCTAGTAGCTTTTCTAATATGTTCTTTGATGTTTCTAATGTCTTTTGAAAAGTATCGTTACGATAAAATTGATCTTCTTTTTGAAAAAGATCATTATGTCCCATCACAAAACGCATTAAATCTGTATTTCCATGCTTGTCATTAACACTAAAATCTAATTTATCATAATTTAATAATAAGTATATTATTTTGGTGAAATTTTTAGAATCATTTTCATACGATCGATGTTCAGAGAGAAAATCAATTGCTATCATTAATAAAGTTAATCCTTCTTTATACTTACCATTAAAATAAGAGTAAAAAGTATATTTAAGATTAGGATCAGCCCCATATTCTAATAGCAATGAGATAATCTCGGAAGATTGCCATGTGCATAACTCATGAAAAAATGCAGTATAGCCACTTATGTCTATATAGTTAATATCAATATTGCCATTCTGTAAGAAATTTTTTATTTCTTCTACCTCATACCTTTCATCGTCATTAGATAGTAAAGAAATTAATTCTAAGCTTTGTTTTTCTATGTCTTCATTAGTCTTACTAGCTTGAGGAATGCTAGTCTGCCTATCAATAAGTGGTTTAAGTTCTTTTTCTCCGTCATTAGCTGAGTCAATGCGAGTATCAGCAGAAGCTTGAACAACCTTCATGACATTATTAACACATCCTTGTTGTGTAGATGTGTCTGGTTTATCTATTGCGTTTATGCCTTCATACAAACCACGTTGAGTACTCTGATTTAATTTTTGTATATTCGTATCCATGAATAAAATAATTCCTTTATTAATTTTAAAGCCAATAAAAGTTGTTGCGAATTTTAATTCAAAAATATCGCAGTGATATTTTATGCAGTATTTTTAAGTGTGTTTAAGTATTTTTAATATAATACTCGTGCCATTGTACACTATGCATCTGAAATTACATACATAAAATTAAATTGATGTTTTTTTGGAAGAGAATAATATTTTCCATCTGCCACGTGTATATTTACTCGCAATGAAAGAGTAGTATGTGGATTTGATTACCAAAACTCATAGAAAAATAGCAGTTATTTTTGTAGGTACTCTTATTATTGGTAGTATTTCGACTGCATAGCATAACCCTGTGTATTATATAGATAACAAAACACACACAATAAATTATAATACTAATGAAAACCAGCTTATACAGCAAGGAGAAGAGATATACTTTTTTGAACTAGGCTCTATTGTTATTGTGTTATTTGATAAAAACAATTAAGAATGGGGTCAGGCTGTTAACGTAAATAATTCTGTAAAAGTTAATCAAGTATTAACTAAGAGTAAAATTTAATTAGTCAAAAATGTTAAAACTTAACGGAACTATTAAATTTTCATATATATGAATCAATACCGATGCTAAATTTCTAAGTCCTTGAATGTAATCCTGTTTACCACTATTTGATTTAGATGTTTCATTATTTATAGCTGAATTAACTTTTTTTAACAAGATATGTAAATCGTTAATTTTATCTGTTCTATGTAAAAATGATGATGCATCACTATATTTTTCATCAAGAGTTTCCCGTATTGTATCATCTATTTGCTTACTTGTTAACGAAGATATAGTAGCTATATCTTTTTTTCTAGTCTGGTTACTAAAAAAAAGTTTAGCAATGATTTTAATGGCTGTTTGATCGCGTTTGTTTAGATGTATAGATTCATTTGCGGTTTCGTTGTGAGTATCAGCAGGATTAATGTAATTATTTTGATGTGTCTGAGTGATATTTGCTGATTTTTTTTGAGTAGATATTTATTGATTTTCTTGAGTAGCTATTGGTGTATAAGCAGTTAATACTTGTGTGCTATGAGATAATTTATTAGTAATAGGTGGCATATCGTTCCTTGAATTTATCTATGAAATAACTACTTCCTGCAAGCAAAAAATAGTTATCAATAATAGTAGCACTGAAATATCAGCAAATAGGTATAAAAAGAGAGAAACTAATATACTGGATGCTGAGCACAAATTTTAAGAACTTGATCTTTGACTTTTTGTTCTATCAATGCAATATTTTCATTATCATCGAGAGAATCTAAAATATCACACATTAACGATGCAACAGCTGTTGCTTCTTTAGATTTAAATCCTCTAGTAGTAATAGCTGGTGATCCAACACGTAATCCACTAGTTTTAAAAGGCGATCGAGGATCATTAGGAACTG
The DNA here is from genome assembly GCA_929200515.1 of Candidatus Gorgonimonas leptogorgiae. Classification (GTDB taxonomy): domain Bacteria; phylum Pseudomonadota; class Gammaproteobacteria; order Pseudomonadales; family Endozoicomonadaceae; genus CAKMZJ01. Next base: position 3,434 of record CAKNAD010000147.1, read on the forward strand.
AGTTTTTATTAAGGGTAATATTTGCTCTTCCTAATGAATCTTCAGCATCTTTACCTGTATAATTTTTACCAATTAAATCGATTAAAAACATATGATTATCAGTACCATTAGATACTACTTTATAGCCTCTATCTATAATGGTTTTACTCATTGCTTTAGCATTTTCAACTACTTGTAATTGATACTGCTTAAACTCTTCAGTCATAGCGGCTTTAAAACAAATCGCTTTTGCTGCAATAACATGACATAACGGACCACCTTGCATTCCTGGGAACAGAGCAAAATTTAATTTTTTCTGGAGTTCAGGGTTATCTTTTGCCAAAATAATTCCGCCACGTGGCCCCCTTAAAGTTTTATGAGTAGTGCTAGTTGTTACATCTGCTATATTAACCGGTGACGGGTAAATTCCAGCTGCGATTAAACCAGATACATGTGCCATATCTGCAATAAAATAAGCACCAACGCTATCAGCTATTTCTCTAAATTTTTCCCAGTTAATTACTCTAGAATATGCAGAAAAACCAGCGATAATAAGTTTTGGTTTATGTTCCTGAGCTAACTCGGCAACTTGATCATAATCTATTTCATGAGTTTTTGGATTTAAACCGTAGCTAATAGGGTTATATAATCTTCCTGAAAAATTTACAGAGGATCCATGAGTTAAATGACCGCCGTCTGGTAGCCCCATCCCTAAAATAGTATCTCCAGGTGTTAATAATGCCTGATAAGCAGCAGCGTTTGCCTGTGATCCTGAATGCGGTTGCACATTTGCATAAGCTGCATTAAATAGCTGTTTTGCTCGATCTATAGCAAGGCTTTCTATAGTATCTACGTATTCACAACCGCCATAGTATCTTTTAGCAGGATAGCCTTCAGCATATTTATTAGTTAGTACGCTACCTTGAGCTTCCATGACCATAGGCGTGGTATAGTTTTCTGATGCGATTAGCTCTATATGATCTTCTTGACGCTGTTTTTCTAAATTAATAGCTTTACTGATTTCAGGATCAAAACTAGCTATAGTGTTTTGCTCTGTTTCCATGTTATTACCTTTGTGCGTTTAAATATAAATTTACTCTAATTTTAGAAATTAAAAATTAATTAGTAAAGATATTCTTTTAAATATTTATAGGTAAATAAATTAATCCGTTATTTCAATAAACTTAATGGTATTGTTTTTTCTAAATATCCTAGTGTTTTTAGTGCTAAATAATAAGAATCAAGCAAGCTAACAAAAAATATAGTTTAGTTTATTTTTTTGTGTTATTTTGGTTGTTTTATATAGGTAAGAGCTGAATATTATAAGGAGATTACAATGTTTGATGTTACTGGATCCAATTCTAGTTTTATAAATGACACAAGAAAGAGTGATAAATTAGCAACAATAAGTTATTTTAATTCAACCCCTGATAATTCTGATAATGCAGCTTGTATGCTTTGTTATAAAGTATTATCTGTCAATACAGGATCACCAAATAGAGTAATTGCTGAGCCATGCGGTCACGGTTTCTGCGTTAATTGTACTGATAATCTTCCTAATAGAGACCTAGAACCTCTTAAAAAATGCCTTACCCGTAGAACGATAACTAACTATATTGTCGCTAGTAGAGACACAGTAAATAAACTGGGATATGAAAATAATTTTTTTATCAGTAAAGCAGTTTTAGCTATAGTAGATGGCAGACTAGATGTATTAAGACATCTTCTTAGCTGTGTTCCGCAAGAGTTTGATATTAATTGTGAGCATAAAAATATATGTAAAGAGTTTAATAGTAGTGGGAAATTATATATAAATACGCCTAGCGGTTGTGCATCTGGAAATCTTCTTTCTATAGCTGAATTTCATGCACAAAAAGAAACAGATGCAACTAAACAACAAGAAAGACAACAAATTACTGTTTTTTTAACTAAAATTTTGATAAAACGTTATACTAGAAAAAACTCACTAACTAAGCTGACAAAAGTTTTAGATAAAGTCCTTACTCAAAATAATAAAGAGCTTATAAATTATTTTCTTGAAACTATAAAAAAGCATTCCTCTTTCCAGAATATTGAAGAACGTATTGAGATATTAACAACAGTATCTAAGCATGCTGATTTATCAGTACAAGAGCAATTCTTTGATGCACTTAAGATTGATTTAAACAATAAGGATATCGCAAAAGCTTTATTACCAATGTATTCTCATCAGGAGCATTGGTCTATTACCAATAAGTTAATATCAACAGCAACAGGAATCAATTGTCTAGATGATTTGCCAGTACTCAATATAATTAAAAACCATAACTTACAAGATATCGACTTGCTAATTAATGCTGGATACAATCTTGATGCTAAAGATAAAAATGGAATGACAGTAATGCATTATCTATCTAATCTTGATACAGATAATAAGATTAATGTTGATGCAGATATGCTGAAATTTTTTATCGATAAAGGCTTTGATATTAATAAACATTACACTATAAGTGATTCTAGTAAGACAGACCCTTTTTTTATTCCTCTAGTAACAAAAAGTATTGTTGAGAATGATGAAAGTTTATTTAACTTAATATTAGATACGCTAGCTCAACCAAAATATATTGAAAAACGAACACCTCTTTTATCGATGGATTTTACTCGTATAGCTTTCAGAGCGCTAAAGCATCGTAACTATAATTTTTTTTATATTCTAACACAGCACAAAGCAGCTAGTTACTACCTACATTTTAATGCGCTAATTAAAATGGATACAGAAGTCTTTACTCTTCTTAGCTATATAGTTAAACAAGGTAATGCTGAGTTAGTTAAATATATTTTCTCTTATCACGACGCAAATCCACCTGTAGATAAAGCTCACAAAATGGATATAAATATTAGAAATAAACGTGCTAATAAGACAAAAGAAGCATTATTTGTAGCTAGCTCATATGGTTATACTGAGATTATGCAGCTTCTAATTGATCGTGGAGCTAACAAAAATAAAGAAAGTAGATTTCTTGATAATGATAATGATGATGATGATTATGATAATGAAGCACCAATTCATATTGCTGCTAAGAATGGTTTCTCTGATGCTGTAATGCTACTATTAGCAACACCTGGTGTAATTATTAAACTTAAAACTAATGATGGTAAAACTGCTTACGACTGTTTTTTAACAAATTTTCAGCTTTATGATAATGAAGGTAATTTTGATATAGAAACAGTAAAAAGAGATCATTCAATAAAAGATTTACATTGTTTATTAAGTTTGGCTATTGCAATGGGTGATAATCTTATAGCATCACAATTATTAAAAGATAAAGATATTCTTAGTTATGAAGGTGAATACCAGTATTTACCATTAAATTTTATTATGGCGAGAAATAATTATAAATTAATAGAAGATTTTGTTGTTTCTCTAACAGAAAATAATATTAACATAGATGTAGAATATATTGATTTTAAAGGAGAAAAACAACTTTTATTTGTAGAGTTATTTAAATATGCTATGAAGTTTAATAAGCTAAAAATAGCTACGCTGATTATAGATAAAATTAAAGAAGAAAACCCTAGTCTTTTAAGTTCTGCTGTTTTTGAAAACAACTCAACTATTTTAGAGTTTATAGCTAAAAATTATAACAATACACCAGAAACACGTGAAGTATTAAATTATACCATTGCAAGTATTCCTGCTAGTGTTAAAGAGAGTGATAGCTTTAATGAGCGTCTTAAACAATCTCAAATTGGTAGCAGCGAAGCTGAAAAACACTTATTAAGTTTTTGTTTAGAAACTATAGCTTTACAAAAGATTAAAAGGAAGCGAGCACAAAAAAGACAACTCGCCAATAATTAATCAACTAAACTGACAATGTAATTTGGTAGTAGTTATAAATTTATATCATATGCTCTAACCTTGTTAGATTTTAACATATGACAAAAAAGTGGTGAACACTATTAAAGTGTAGTAGTTTAAACTTAATCTTACATTTCTACTTGAAATTATATAAGTAATCTTGTAAATATAGAAGTTGGATA